>NZ_JBICTU010000046.1:0-43247 GCF_043197795.1 Sphaerisporangium sp. NPDC049003 | reverse complement strand
GGGTCATCGTCACTGTCTCGATCGTCCTGTCTAGCTCTGTTTCACATCATGAGGACTCATTCGTCCTATGTCTCACAAGAGTCTGACAGAGAGGGCCGGGGGGCAAGCCGCTGGGCTTCGTACAGTCTGGATCGATCGAGGTTCCTGGCCGGGTCATGAACATGGCGCCGATCACGTAGTGGCCGACGTGCTTGATGCGATGGAAATCCTGCACGCAAGGCGGTAGCTAGAACCGGGCTATCGGTTGGTGGGGGCCGATCTTGCTAACGTGCGTGCTAACAGCGTGCCTGAATAGCCCTGGACACTAGGAGAAGTTGATCAGGTGGCTAGGCGCTCTCATCAGGGGTGAAGAGGCGCCCAGAGATGTTGGTAGACGATCTTCTTCCGGCTTGTAAACAGCAGGTCAGTGGCCAACAGGGTTGTGCGGAGCTTGACGACAGCGGTGACGACAACATCGCCAACCACACCCGTTCAGCGGCGACCGTCCACAGCGTTCTGACCACGGTATCCGGTAGCTGAGCAGGCTGATCGTTCCGCCTGAAAAGCGGAAGGTCGGCGGTTCGACCCCGCCCCTGACCACACCACATGAACAGCCAAAACGCCCCGAGCCACCTGGCTATGGGGCGTTTTTGATCTCCAATGACAGCAAAACTGACAGCAACGTCGCCAGCTCTGCCTCTTTGCTAAGTCTCTAGGCGTGACGGTAGACCCAGCTTGTCGAAAACTCGGTGAGCGCTTGATCCACCCAAGCAGAGGATGTGAGAGACAACTCGTCTGCGGCGTCAGCGATCTGCTTCTTGAGCGACGGCTCGATCCTGACGGAAATGACCCGTAGCTGATGAGTTACTTCGTCAGGGAGCTGTGGAAAACCGTCTAGCGGCAGAGGCTGAGGGGCGGGGACCAAGCCGAGATAGAAGGAGGCGGCCGCAACGACCGCGTCCTTCACGCCGCATTTGGTAATGGCGCAGTAGACAGTGAGCCGGTGGTTCGTGTCATCGCCGATTTTGCTTGACTGCACGGCGGGCTGGGTGGTCCGTCTCCGGGCTCGTATTGGTCGCTTCGTTTGATCCTCAGGGGGAAGTGGTTTGTCTTCCTCGCTCGGCGGGGATGCAGGAGGCTGCACTTCGTCCCAGTTCATGGCGTTGAGTGTGGAGCATAAAGATCAGCGCCTCGACTCACCTGATGAGTCGAGGCGCTGCCACTATGGAGAGAGCTACACGAGCGCTTCCCCGAGCTTGCCGAGAGCGTTGAGTTTGTCGTCGAGGGAGACGTGGGCGTAGATGGTCCTGGTCACCTCGATTCGCTGTGGCCGACGATGTCCCGGACGACCTGAGGCGGTACGCCAAGGTTGAGGAGCAGCGTTGCGCAGGTGTGCCGCAGATCGTGAAAGCGCATGTCCCCGAGGCCGGCCGCCGTGCGGATCGCTCCCCAACTCCGCCGGAGGTTGTCCGGCTCCATGGGCGTCGCTCCTCATGCCGGCTCGGCGAAACGGTCATGTCCCATCCCCCGACGCCTTCATGATCAACCACTGGGGACGCTGGGAGTGGCATGAGACCTTCCACAGTGGGAGAGTCCAGCCGAGACCGGACTCATCCTCGACAGTCTGGCGAACCCATGACCGACTCTACGAAGTCAACCGGTTGTGCCGGCCACGCGACAACCTCTGGCGACAACGTCTGTCACCTCAAACCCACACCGGCGACCTTCCACCACCCTCTGATCACGCTCTCCGGCACCCGAGGCCTGGAAAGGAAGGTCGGCGGTTCGACCCTGCTCCTGACCACACCAACTGAACAACAGCTCGTGAGTGCGATCGCCGCGCCAATGGCGTGCCATGCAAGCAGTGACCAAGGGCGGCGTTCACGAGTAGGTCTGACCTGGGATGGAGGCGGCGCTTGAAGATCGTGTCTCCTCGGGTCGGCCGGTGATCAGCTCTTCACGGATGGTGCTGTCGGCGAAAACCAGATGACGCGTTGCATTGCTTGCCGCAAGGCTGGCCGGGCCGATGAGTTTGTCGGTGGCGGCGGACAGAATTTGCCGCATGACCACGACCACGCGTAAGACCGAAGGCTGCGACGCCAGCCATGACCACGGTGTGCCCGACAACCCCGAACGAGGTCCCGTGTCCAGTCCACAGCTCGCCTCACCAGCCACATCCGCGGCCACCGTTTCAGGTCGCACCCCGGCCGTGATCCGACTGCTGGTGCTCGCCACATTCGTGGTCATCCTCAATGAGACGATCATGATCAATGCGATCCCGCAGTTGATGGGGGCGCTGCACATCACCGAGCAGACCGCGCAGTGGCTCTCGACCGCCTTCATGCTGACCATGGCCGCGGTCATCCCGATCACCGGGTGGTTCCTGCAGCGGGTGTCCACGCGCCACGCGTACGCCACGGCGATGGGTCTGTTCCTCCTCGGTACGGTGTTGGCCGCCGTCGCGCCGTCGTTCGAGGTGCTGCTGGGCGCCCGGATCATCCAAGCGTCCGGGACAGCTGTGATGATGCCGTTGCTGATGACGACGCTGATGCAGGTGGTGCCCGAGAAAGACCGGGGCCGGGTGATGGGCACCGTCAGCCTGGCCATCTCGGTCGCGCCCGCGATGGGCCCAGCGATCTCGGGGGTGATCCTTCAGTTCGGGTCTTGGCGCCTGCTCTTCGCCGTGGTGCTCCCCATCGCCGTGGTGATCACTTGGGGTGGCCTGCGGCAGCTCAAGAACATTGGCGAGCGCCAGTTCAGCACCATCGACTGGTTCAGCGTGACAACCGCCGCGGCGGGCTTCGGCGGCCTGGTCTACGGGCTCAGCCGGTTCGGCAGCGGCAACGTCGGCAGTGCCGCTGGAATCGTGGCGGCCGGCCTGGTCACCATCGTCGTCTTCATCGTTCGCCAGCTGTCGTTGCAGAAGCGCGGCGTGCCGCTGATGGATCTGCGGACCCTTCGGCACCGCACCTACACGGTCGCGCTGACCCTGATGTCGGTGGCCTTCATGGCGATGCTCGGCTCAATGATCCTTCTGCCGCTCTATCTGCAGAACGTCCGAGAACTCAGCGCCCTGCAGACCGGATTGCTCGTGATGCCGGGCGGCCTCGCGATGGGTCTGCTCGGTCCGACCGTCGGCCGCCTTTTCGACAGGTTCGGCGGCCGGATTCTGGTCGTCCCCGGGGCGATCGGGATCACGGTCGCGCTCGCCGGCTTCACCCAGGTCACGATGACCATGCCGTACTGGCAGCTCCTCGGTTTGCACGCGCTTCTGATGGTGAGTCTGGCCGCGACCTTCACCCCGGTGTTCACCCTCGGACTCGGAGCGGTTCCCTCCCACCTCTACTCCCACGGCAGCTCGATCCTGAGCACACTCCAGCAGGTAGCCGCAGCCGTCGGCACCGCGCTCGTGATCACCGTGATGAGCGCCCGAGCCGATGCCCTGAAGGCCGAGGGAGTCACTGAGGCGCTCGCCACCCTCGGTGGCATGCGGCTGGCCTTCATCATCGGCGCGGTGCTGTCCGTGGCTGTGGTCGTGACCGCCCTGCTCCTACCGGCCCGGGCGGAGAGCTAGACCCGGGACGTGCCTGGCTGCCGGGGGTCGGTGGTCAGGAGGAAGTCGGGTGTCGCCGCGTCCCAGCCTGGCGCGTTCAGCGAGTTGAGGGTCGTCACGATGCGCTTCTCCTCGTAGACGAAGTGCGATTCCAGCAGGGCGGTGAGGCCGTCCAGTTCGGCCCGCACCCGCCGCGCCTCGGACGGGCCCGGATCCGGCTGGATGCCGCCGAGCAGTTCCTCCAGCCGCAGCAGGATGTCGCTCACGAGGTGGTGGTCCCGTTTCAGCTCGTCGAGCACGGGGCGCAGCGCGGGGAATCGCTCCGCGAGAACGGGGAAGACGCCGTCGTCCTCGCCGGTGTGATGCCGGCTGAGCGCCGAGCAGAATGTCAGGCAGTGTGCCCGGAGTTCGCGTGGCCGCTCGCCGTGGCCGTCGAGATGGGAATCGACGTCCTCACGGAGCCGGGCCAGCTCCTCGCGGAGCCAGAGGTGTACTTCGATCAGCTGATTGCCGAATGCCGCGAGGCGGCCAGAGTGTTCCATGGTCATCCCATGATTCGGCGCCTCCATGCCCTCGGCGGTCTGTATGCCGGGTGCACCGCGACGCTGACGTGGGATTTCATCATCCTTTGAGCGCGTAGTCAAGCAGGGCATGTCATCGAGCAAAGGGTGATTTTTTCCAGTGCCTTTTCATTACGTCGGGTTCCGAGGTCGTGTGCCACCTGATTCGGGGGAACAGTAAGGCGTATGATCACGGCAGGCCGAGGAGGGGGACTCGCGTGGTCGTAACCCGTGGTGGCCCGCCCGGAGAACGACGGATCGGCACGATTGTGGATCCTGAAGTGCCATGGGATGTCGCCAACTTGTTGCGCGGTAACGAGCGGCTTCTTTCCCGCATCCGCGCCGGATGGATCCCCGAGCACCAGGTGGACTTCGGCGTCCCGCGATTTCCGCGTTCCATTCGCGTCATGAGCGCGTGCCTGGCCTCATTCGCCATCGTGCTCATGCTGTTCAGCCGCATGATCGGCACGGCGGTGTTCGGGCTTCTCGTGGGGCTCGTACTGGTGTCCTATCTGCTCATGGGTGGCGGTTCGAACGCGTACGAGGAAGACGAGACACCGGAGCGCATCGTGTACGGGCACGCCCGCCGGTACGCGGGCCGTTATCTCCTTCCCGAGGATTTCGACGCGGCGAGCAGGGAACTCCTCGCCCGTTCCAGGAGGGCGGTCGATTCGGTCCTGCGGTCCCGGGTGAATCGGGAGGGCCTGATGGACGGCATCGGCAACGCGGTGATCCTTCCCGCCCACGAGTGGGAGATCGCACGCTTGCTGGCCAAGCTTTCCGCGTTGCGTTCCGAACACGCCGAGATCGTCGGTGTGGACGTGTCCCACGAGGTGTCGGCGGTCGTGAGCCCGCTTGAACGGGCGCTCGCGGCGAGCGAGGCCGCGGTCACCGCCCGGGTCGAGGCACTGGAGCGATATTCCCGTCATATCGCGCAGGCCGAGCGCGCCTATCACGCGCGCACCCAGATCGAGGCGTTGCGCGAACGGCTTCCCCGTTATGAGGAACTGCTCGCGGAAGCCGGTTCCGACAGGCTGGCCGTGCCCGATATCGCGATACTCGCCGAGGACGCCGATCGCCTGGAACAGGCTTTGAACGACAGTGTGCGCTCCGCCCGCGAGGCGTTCCACTACCTCGATGGCCCCGCGCGTGAAGAGGGCCGTGAAGAGGGCCGTGAAGTCCGTGAAGTCCCTGAAGAGCGTGAAGAGGACAAGGTGTGAGAAGGCATTACGGCGATCGCTGAATCGCAGGAGCGTTGGACCGTTCCCCCGCCTACGGGCAGCCATTGGAGAGGTTCTTCCCGTCGCCGAATACCAGGAGGAGTTCAACAGGGTTTACGAAGGATCCCGCGACACCGTATGGAAGCTCGAACGTGCGCAGGAGTTACGAGCCCGACGACGAGAGCTGGCGGGCCGCCGCCTGTGATCGGCGAGCGACGTCCCCCTACCTGAGCCGGGTCAAGCGACCTGAGACGGGTCGAAGTGGTCAGCGGGCCGACTGGAAGGCGCGGCCTGTCAGGGTCGGGACTCCGTTGCCGCGGAACAGCCCGCTGTTCGGCCCGGTGCCGGAGGAGGGCAGGCCGAACCACCCCCAGCGCCGCACGTACGGCAGTGAGGCAAGCATCTTGGCGGAGGCGGTGAGGAAGGCGGCCTGCCGCGCGTCCGAGGGGTAGCGGGTGCCGTTCGAGAAGTCGACCAGGGCGTACTCGGTCAGCCAGATCGGCTTGCGATAGCGCTGGTAGACCGCCCGCAGGTAGGTCCTGAGCTGGGTGACCGCCTGCGCGGTGCGGAAGTCGGCGCCGTACCAGTGCACCGCGACGAAGTCGACGCGGTAGCCGCGGGCTGCCGCTCCCGACATGAAGCGGTCGAGCCAGCCCCCGGGAGTGTCCCCGCCGAACGCCACGGAGGGGCTGCCGAGCACACGACCGGCGGCCATGAGCTTGGGCCACAGGGACAGCGCCTTCTCCACGGTCATGTTGGCCTGGGCGGACAGGTCCGGCTCGTTGAATCCGAGCAGGTACGGCCCGGCGCGCTTCGCCTGGGCGAGTTTCGCGGGCGTGACGCTGCCTGGCCCCCACACCATCGGGACGAACTCGACCGACTTGGACGTGCTGACGCCGTCATGGTGGGTGTCCCACGTGTAGTACCAGCTCGCGCCCGACTTGGCGAGCGCCGCGCTGAGCCCTGGCATCTTCCACACGCCCACCCCCTTCTTGGCCGAGACGGCCACGGAAACCGGCGCGCGAGACGCTTTGGGCCGGCTCGCAGCTGGGGAGGGCCGGGGTGTGAGGGTCGGCGTCGGCGTCGGCGCCATCTTGCTGGTCCTGGGCTTCACGACGGGTCCGGCCACCGGCGCGGGTGTGGTGACGAGGTGCCCGGCGACCACTGCGGCCGCGACGACGGCGGCCACCCCGGCCGCCGCCGGACCGTGGGGCACCGACGACAGCAGCTCGCGCGGCCCCCGTGAGCCCATGGCGTGGGATGCCCGGTGCGCGCCCCGCCCCGCGAAGAAGTGCGACGCGACGTGCCGGATCGCGTCCGTGGCCGGAGGTATGACCTGGATGTGGTCCAGCAGGAAACCGGCGGGGACGGGCAGCAGCGGAAGCCCGCTGAGCAGCAGGTCGATGGGCAGCAGCCCGGCGGCGCGGCGCCCGCAGATCGCGCAGCCGCGAACGTGCCGGGCGAGGCGCTTGCGCCACAGCGGGCTCGGCGCGCCATCCCAGTTCGAAGTGAGCGTGCGCAGCTCGGAGCACCCGGAGCCGGCCCGTAACGCCCGCACGACCGTACGAGCCGTCTGGACCTGCTCCTTCATGCGCTGGACGCGTACGGCGGTGTGGCGGCCGGACAGGCCGAGCGCGCCGGCCAGGTCCGCGCGGCCGAGTTCGCCGGTCTCCTCCAGCCACCACAGGGCGAGAAGCGACCGGTCGTCGTCGTCCAGCCACCGGGTGGCCTCGGCGACCTCGCGGCGCTGGTCGGTGAGCCCGAGCCGGAGGACGGTCAGGGCGGCGAAGTCGGACTCGGGGTCGGGCACCTCGGTGGCGGTGTCCAGGTCGGCCCGGCGGTGCTGCGTGGTCCGGCGGTCCTGCTCGTGGTCGCGTACCTGGCGGATGGCGATCGCCACCAGCCACGACCGGTACGCCTTGGGGTCACGCAGGTCGGGCAGGGCGCGGACCACCCGGAGCAGGGTCTCCTGGACCACGTCGTCGACGTCGTCGTGCCCGTTCAGGGCCCGGCCGACGATGTTGTAGACGAGCGGGAGCGAATCGGCCACCAGATCGTCCAGCGCCTGCTGGTCTCCGTCACGGGCGGCCGACACCATGGCCGTGTCGGGTCCGCCCCTACCGGTTCCGGGCATCGCGCTCCGCTCCCTGTCAGTCGTCCCCGCGTCGCCCGCGGGCGCTGGGCCGGGCAACGCTCACCATAAATGGACAAACCTCTCCACAAGAGGAGATCCGGCGAGTCCCTCCCTGAGAGGAGACCCGCCGAGCCCACAGGGGACAACGAAAATTCGGGTCTTTTGTCCCTGAAGACGCTGGTCCCGGCCCGGGGCGGGCCGGGACCTGGTCACGGGGGTTACTTGGACAGGTAGATGACCTTCCAGGTGCCCGCGTAGAGGCAGTTCAGCGACGGCTTGGAGGACTTGGCCTCGGAGCAGATCTTCAGCTCGACCTCGTACACGTCCGGGTACTTGAACGAGAAGGACTTCGGCGAGCCGTACGTGCAGTCGCGGACGGTGTGGTGCTTGAAGGGCAGGTTGCCGGTGTCGTCCAGGTAGGTGATGCGGAAGACCGCGAGGCCGCAGGACGAGCCACGCGTGAGGTCGGTGACCTTGCCGGAGATCTTCACTGTGTCGGCGGTGGGGATGACCTCGTGGTCCTCACCCGTGGCCGACAGGGAGCCGGCGGCCTTGGCCCGGCGGCCGGGGGCGTAGTACGTGCCCCACCCGGAGAAGGAGGAGGACGAGGCGGTGGTGACCGCGTCCGATGCGCCGGTGGACGCCTGTGCGGCGGCGGGGGCGATCGCGACGAGGGCGGCGGCGGCCACGGCCAGGCCGGTGAGGGTGCGGGTGATCGTCATCGGAGCGGTCCTCTCTGTTCGTGATGACCGCAGTATGTGATCGGCCGCTTGCAATCGCCTTGCCCGGTCGCTGCAAACGGGTATCAAGCACCGTCGATCGGACGGCTATCGCCGCCGTGGCCTGCCGCCGACTCGTGGCGCGCGCTGATCGTCGCGTCGATGCTCCCCGTGAGGAAGCGCTCGATCACCTGCCGCTCCTGGTCGGTGAACTCGCTGAAGGCGGCCGACAGGTGGCGGGCGAGGGGGGAGAAGAACTGGCCGCCCAGGGTGACGGCCTGCTCGTGCAGGGCCAGCTCGACCTTGCGGCGATCGGTCGCGCTCCTGCGCCGTTCGACGTGCCCCGCCTGCTCCAGCCTGTTGAGAAGGGCCGTGGTGGCCGGGGGGCTGAGGTTGAGGGCGGCGCCGAGGGTTCCGGGGCTGAGCGGCCGGCCCTCGCGGGCCGCGTCCATGATCACGACGACGGCGTTGACGTCGGTGCGGTGCAGGCGGTGGTCCGCGGCGAACCGCTCGGCGAACCGGTCGAGCTCGACGTTGAGACGCCGCATCAGCGTCATCAGCTCGAATGGGCTGCCGGCGTCTCTGCCTGGCGTGTCTGCTCTGCCTGGCGAGTCTGCTCTGCCTGGCGTGTCTGCCGACACGGCCGTCCTCCTTCGTGTCGTCGACTTCGTGTCGTCGACTTCGTGTCGTCGACTTCATGTCGCCGGCTTCGGTCGCCGGCTTCGTGTTGTCGGTTTCGTGTTGCCGCCGGCGCCTGGGTGCGCTTAATCTTCCGCCATAGAAATATTCCATGGATGAAAGAAACTGCTATGGCGCGAGCAGAGCATATTAGGTGGGCCGGGCTTTGGGGGGCACGCGGCAAGTGGGTCACGGTCGCCGTGGCACTGATCCTTTCCTGCCTCGCGCTCGCGTTCGGCGGGGCCTCGAAGATCGGCAGCGATCCGGCCGCCTCCCTTCCCAAGGGCGCGGAGTCGGCGGAGGTCGTGCGGCTCCAGCAGCGGATGCCGAGCGGCCAGCTCCTTCCCGCCCTGGTCGTGTACAGCCGTGACGGATCGCTGACCGCCCAGGACAAGGCCGCGATCGAGTCCGGCGCCGGGCGGATGGCCGCCCTGGCCGTGGGGGGCCGGGTCCCGCCTCCGGTCTTCTCGCCCAAGGGCGACGTGGCGCTGGTCTCCGTACCGCTCGCGGGGTCGCTCTCCAACGCGGAGCTGGCCGAGGCGGTCGGCGAGATCAGGGCCGAGAGCCGGCGGGGGCTGCCCCCGGGGGCGCGTGTCGAGGTGACCGGCGGCGCGGGCTTCAAGGTCGACCTCGCCTCGGTCTTCGAGGGCGCCGACATCACCCTGCTCGCCGTCACCGCCGGAGTGGTCGCGCTCCTCCTGCTGCTGACGTACCGCAGCCCCTGGCTGTGGCTGGTGCCCCTGAGCGTCATCGGGGTCGCCGACCAGGTCGCGTCCAAGGTCGTCGCCTTCCTGACCCGCACGACCGGCCTGACCGTGGACGACTCCACCCTGGGGATCACCTCCGTGCTGGTCTTCGGCGCGGGGACGAACTACGCCCTGCTGCTCATCGCCCGCTACCGCGAGCAGCTTCGCCTCCACGACGACCGCCACGTGGCGATGAGCGGGGCGGTCCGCTCGGCCGCGCCGGCCATCCTCGCGAGCTCCGCCACCGTGACCCTCGCGCTCGGGACGCTGGTCTTCGCGCTCTCGCCGTTCAACCGGAGCATCGGCATGGCAGGCGCCATCGGCATCGTCACCGCCGTGGCGTACGCGCTGCTGGTCCTTCCCGCCGCGATGGTGCTCTTCGGCAGGGGCCTGTTCTGGCCCTTCGCCCCCAAGGTCGGCCAGGCCGACCCGACGCGCACGGGGCCGTGGTCGCGGGTGGGGCGCGCGGTGTCGCGCAGGCCCGTCGTCATGACCGTGGTCAGCCTGGGAGTCCTGGCCGCGCTGGCATCAGGGATCATCGGCGTGCGGAGCGGCCTGTCGCAGACCGAGCAGTTCCGCGACCGGGTGGAGGCCATCGCCGGCCAGGAGACGCTGAGCCGGGCCTTCCCTGCCGGAAGCGCCCAGCCCGTGGTGGTCGTCTCCCGCACCTCGGCGGCCGAGGCGGTACGGGCGGCGGCCTCCGCCATCCCGGGGAACCCGCGCGTCACCATCGGGGAGAAGACCCCCGAGTACACCCGTGCCGACGTGGTGCTGAACGCCGAGCCGGGCAGCGAGGCGAGCTTCGCCGCGATCGGGAAGCTGCGTGAGGCCGTACACGCCGTACCCGGCGCCTCGGCGGTCGTGGGCGGGCCCGAGGCCGCCGACCTCGACGAGCGGGACGCGGCCGTCCGCGACCAGAAGCTGATCATCCCTCTGGTGCTGGCCGTCGTGCTCCTCGTGCTGCTGCTCCTGCTGCGGTCGGTCGTGGCGGCCGTCACGCTGGTGCTCACCGTGGTCGCCAGCTTCGCCGCGAGCTTCGGCGCGGGGTGGTTCGCCTTCACCCACGTCTTCGGCTTTCCCGCACTGGACCTCAGCGTTCCCCTGCTGAGTTTCCTGTTCCTGGTGGCTCTGGGGGTCGACTACAACATCTTCCTGACCACGCGTGCCAGGGAGGAGACGCCCGAGGCCGGCACCCGCGAGGGCATCGTCGCGGCGCTGGCGGTCACCGGCGGCGTCATCACCAGCGCGGGCATCCTGCTCGCGGCGGTGTTCGCCGTGCTCGGGGTGCTCCCGCTCATCACGCTCACCCAGATCGGGGTCATCGTCGGCTTCGGGGTGCTGCTCGACACCCTCCTCGTGCGGAGCGTGCTCGTCCCCGCCCTGGTCACGCTGCTCGGCGACCGCTTCTGGTGGCCCGGCTCCCCGCAGGACCCCGGCCTCAGGACGACAGCCGCTCCCGGCCGTGAGGGGCGTTCCAGTCGAGCAGGGGACCGGCCGGCACGATCCGGGCCGGGTTGATCCGCGGGTGCGTCCCGTAATAGTGCCGCTTGATGTGGTCGAAGTCCGTGGTCCCGCCGAAAGCGGGACGCTGGTACAGATCCCTGGCGTACGCCCACAGGTTGGGGTAGTCCACCAGGCGGCGCAGGTTGGCCTTGAAGTGGGTGGCGTAGACCGCGTCGAAGCGGGCGAGCGTCACCCACAGCCGTACGTCGGCCTCGGTGAGCCGGTCGCCGAAGAGGTAGCGGCCCGCGCCGAGGCGCTGTTCGAGGTCGTCCAGTGTCGCGAAGAGCGCCGTGACGGCCTCGTCGTAGGCCTCCTGGCTCGCCGCGAAGCCGCAGCGGTAGACCCCGTTGTTGACGGTGGCGTAGACCCGGTCGTTCAGCGTGTCGATCTCCGGCCTGAGGTCGGCGGGGTAGAGGTCGACGCCGGTGCCGGCCCACCGCTCGAACTGCGTTCCCAGGTCGATCGTGATGTCGGGGAAGTTGTTGCTGACGATGCGGCCCGTCTCGCGGTCCCAGAGCACCGGCACGGACACGTGGCCGTCGTATCCGGGGTCGCTCGCCTCGTACGCCTCGCGCAGCAGCGTGAAGCCGTTGACGGGATCGGCGGTGTGCCCGGGGCCCTCGCGGAACGCCCAGCCCCGGCCGTCGCGGATCGGGTCCACGACCGACAGCGAGACCACGTCCTCCAGCTTCTTCAGTGCCCTCACGATGATCGACCGATGAGCCCAGGGGCAGGCCGACGACACGTACAGGTGGTAGCGGCCGGGTTCGGCCGGGTAGCCGCTGGAGCCGTCGGCGGTCACCCGGTCCCTGAAGCTGTACGGCGGCCGGGTGAAGGCGCCCTTCGCCCCGGTGGAGGACTTCAGCCCGTAGTCACCATGAGCGGAGAAGTCCACCGGGCTCGCGACAGCGGAGATGTTGGTCACCGACGTGGTCCTTCCTGTGCAGGGGGAAGTATTCCTCATTAGAGCTCTTACCTGCGGTTTCCTGTGCCGCGGTACGGCCGTGGGGGCCGCGGGCCCCGCGCGGGCGCCACGACCACCGGGCAGCGCATAGGCTGACAGGGACCCGTAGTAGAAATGTCACATAATCATCGAACATGTGATCTAATCGTGCTTGCGGCACCGCACACGCGTGCGAAGCCGCGCGCATCTAATTGCATCCAGTAGTCGCGGAGCGAACCTGATCGCTCATCTGCGGCCACGCGCCTCGCCGTGCCACATCGCCCGGACGGGGCCGCGGAAGCCGTACGAGCGAGGCCGACGCCGTTCGACACCCTGATTTTCGACCAGGTGAGTCAACCACTTGGCCAGAGTCATCGTGCCGCACTACGCTTTGTCGCAGATCATTCCGCCCTGTGTCCGCGGAGCTTCCTCAAATGGAGGTGGCACCGCCATTGGCACGGGCGTTGACCATGTCAAGCGCGCTGTGGCTCCGCAGATCGCCGGCCGCGCTCGTCGATTCACTCCGTCCGACGGACGGTGTCATCGGCGTTCCTGCTTTCGCCCCCCGGATCCCCAGGCGATCCGGGTTGTTCGGGTTGTCACTCCCCGGCGCTCGCGAAAGCGGGACTGTTGTGCCCGATTTCGGGCAGATGCAATGCGAAAAGGCATGCCTCTCCATTGAGCCGGCGCAGGGATGAGGTTCTCAAGAGGATGGGAAATGACACGTATTGATCCGGAGTCCTTGGTCGCGAGCCTCAGAGGCGTGCAGAAGACCTCGGAGGCCACTGGGGTCGTGCACCACCTGGAACGCATCGTGCGCGTTGTGGACCGGCTGTTCGGCTATGCGGGCGCGGGTCTGATGTTCGCCGACGAGGGCAAGGCGCTGCGCTACCTGGTGACGACCGACGAGGCCGGACGCAGCCTGGAGCACGCGCAGGCGGCGATCGGCCGGGGGCCGTGCGTGTCGGCGTTCTTCAACAACGCCGCGGTGACCACGCGTGACGTCCAGTCCGACGAGCGATGGCCCGACCTGGCCGAGCTGCTGCATCCGAGCGTGCGGGCGGTGGCAGGGGTCCCCGTACGCCTGGGAGACGGGCCGGTGGGCACCCTGAACGTCTACCAGGCCGAACCCCACGACTGGGAGGAGTCCGACACCCAGGCCCTCCTCGCCTACGCGCACGTCATCGAGGAGGTGCTCGCGGCGGCGGTGAAGGCGGAGGAGAAGAGCGCGCTGGCCGACCAGCTCCAGTACGCCCTCGACTACCGCATCGTGATCGAGCGCGCGATCGGATACCTGATGGGCAAGCACGATCTGACCGCCGCCCAGGCCTTCACCGGCCTGCGCAAGCGGGCGCGTGACAGCCGGCGCCGGGTCGCCGACCTGGCCGCGGAGATCCTGGGCGAACAGGCGCCCCCAGCCTGAAGGGCCGGCCGATCGTGATAGTGATCACACCGCATGACCCTCCGCCGCGCACGGCGCTGGTGATGGCTCTGCACGGCGACCTCGACCTTGAGGGCGCCGCGGAGTTGCGCCTCCGCCTTCCGGTACTGCTCGTCCGCCACCAGCCGCTTCACGTGAACCTCGACCTGGCCCAGGTGATGTTCCTCGACTGCGCGGGGGTCCGCGTGCTGAATTGGCTGGACCGGTACATGCGGGAGCACGGTGGCACGCTCACGATCGTCCGGCCCTCGCGGCGGGTCCTTCGCCTGCTCAGGCTCCTGCGCTTCGACCACCGGCTGTGGATCAGCCAGGAGGACCGGCATGAAATCGTTCCACCGGAGAGCTGGCGGACCATCAGCCTCACCACGCCGCGCATGGACCACGACCCGAGCCTCAACTGATCCCGGCTACCCTGATCGGTGATGTATCGACTGCTCTTCGCGCAGGTGCTCCGGCGGTTCGACGCCGAGACGGTGCACCACCTGACCATTCGCGCGCTCCGGGTCCTCTCGCTCGCCCCCGTCGTGAAGCGCCGGCTCTACAACAGGCTGGCGCCACGCGACGAGGCGCTCCGCGTCCAGGCATTCGGGGTCCATTTCCCGAGCCCCTTCGGGCTCGCGGCGGGCTTCGACAAGGACGCGAGCTGCGTGGAGGCCCTGGCGGCCCTCGGCTTCGGGCATGTGGAGGTGGGCACGATCACCGCCCACGCCCAGCCCGGCAACCCCCGCCCGAGGCTGTTCCGGCTGGCCTCCGACCACGCGATCGTCAACCGCATGGGCTTCAACAACCGCGGCGCCCAGCAGGCCGCGCGGCGCCTGCGAAGGCCGCGTAGCCTGCCCGTGGTGGTCGGGGTGAACATCGGCAAGACCAAGGTCATCCCCGAGGAGCTGGCCGTGCGCGACTACGTCGCAAGCGCCAGGAAGCTCGCCCCGCTCGCCGACTACCTCGTCGTGAACGTCAGCTCCCCGAACACCCCCGGCCTGCGGAACCTCCAGGCCGTCGAGCTGCTGCGGCCGCTGCTGAAGGAAGTACGGCAGGCCGCCGGCCGTACGCCGCTGCTCGTCAAGATCGCCCCTGACCTGGCGGACGAGGACATCGACGCCGTCGCCGACCTCGCGGTCGAGCTGGGTCTCGCGGGCGTCATCGCCACCAACACCACCATCGGCAGGGAAGGACTGTCCCCGGCCGAGGCGGCCGGGGCCGCCGAGACCGGAGGGCTGTCCGGACGTCCGCTCAAGGCGCGCTCCCTGGAGGTGCTGAGAAGGCTGCGCGCGCGGGTGGGCGACCGCGTCGTCCTGGTCTCGGTCGGAGGCGTCGAGGACGTCGACGACGTGTGGGAGCGCCTGCTGGCCGGGGCCACCCTGGTCCAGGGCTACACGGCGATGATCTACGAGGGCCCGCTCTGGGCCTGGCGGATCAACCGGGGCCTTTCGCGCAGGCTGCGCCGCCACGGTTATTCGTCGGTCCGCGAGGTGGTGTGCCGGGTGGGCGGCTAGCGCCGCCGTGCCATACCCTGGCTGGGTACATCTGCGAGGAGGGGCGTACCCATGACCACCAGCACATATACCGTCACCGGCATGACCTGCGGCCACTGCGTCAGCTCCGTCAAGGAGGAGGTCGGCGAGGTGCCGGGTGTCACCGGTGTCGAGGTCGACCTCGGGAGCGGGCGCGTCGAGGTGACCGGAGGCGGCCCCCTCGACGACGCAGCCATCCGCGCGGCGATCGTGGAAGCCGGCTACCAGGTCTCCTAGCCCAGGCTCGGGCGGGTGGAGTCGGCCGCGTGGGTGAGCTCCTCCAGACGGCGCATCACCTCGGCCACCGGCACCGCCCCCGGCCGGTGCCGCCGGGCGCCCGTCCCGCCGCGCTGCCACGGACGAGGCCCCGCCGGCGGCCGGTACTCCACTCCGTAGGCGTCCAGCCGGGCGAGATGCGCGGGCAGCGCGCCGGCGAACCCCTCGGAGCCACCCGACCACGTGAGCTGGGCCAGGGCGCACCCGCGCGGCCAGGCCCGGTAGTCGAGGGTCCGCCCGTCGGGGATGCGCTCGGTCCAGAGCTGGAACTGCGCGCCCAGCACCCGGCCCGCCTCCTCGGGGGTCCAGGACGCCGGCACGGGCTCGAAGGCCGCCACGTCCTCGACGGTGATCGTGTCGCCGATGGCCACGGGCTCCTCGGGCGACGCGGCCTCGGCGTAGTCGAAGTACAGGGGGAACACCGAGGTCGCCACGATGTCGTGCCCGGCGGCGGCGGCCCGCCGCCCGACCTCCACGCCCCGCCACGGCATGACGATCGTGTCCTCGCGGAGCATCCCGCTCACGAACGCCTCGTCCCACACCACGGCCCGGGAGCCGAGGCCCGCCAGCACGTCGGCGAGCCCGCGCAGGAACCACGCGTGCAGGTCGCCGGGGGTCGCGAGCCCGAGTGACTCCCGGTGGGCCTCGATCCCGGCCGATGCCGCCCACGCGTCGAGCACGCACTCGTCGCCGCCGATGTGGAAGTACGGCACCGGGCCGAGCGCCTCGATGATCTCGGCGAAGACCGTCGCCAGGAAGTCGGTCGTGCCGGGGAGCGGGGACAGGATCGCCGGGGAGATCCCCCAGCGGTCCAGCACGCCGTGACGCCTCGCCGGGTCGGCGCCGAGGTGCGGGTACGCCGCGAGGATCGCGGACGCGTGGCCAGGGACGTCGATCTCCGGCACGATCGTCACGGCCCGCGCGCGGGCGTAGGCGGCCATCTCCGACAGGTCCGCCAGGGTGTAGAAACCGCCGTGCGGGGTGTCGTCGTGCTCGGTCTCGCCGTGGAAGTGCTTGGTGGTGGTCCGCGCCCGGTGCGATCCGATCTCGTGGAGCAGCGGATAGGCCCGGCTCTCCACCCGCCAGCCCTGGTCGTCCACCAGGTGGAGGTGGAGGCGGTTCAGCTTGTGGACCGCCAGCAGGTCGATCAGGCGGAGCACTTCACGCTTCGGCATGAAATGTCGGGAAACGTCGAGGTGGGCGCCTCGCCACGAGAAGCGCGGCGCGTCCTCGACCCGCCCGCACGGGACCGTCCAGCGGGCGCCGGGCAGGGGCGCCGACCGGAAGGCGTCGGCCGGCAGAAGCTGGCGGAGCGTCTGGCCCGCGTACAGCGCGCCCGCCGCGCCCCCGGCGGTGATCCGTACGGCCTCAGGGGCCACGCTCACGGCGTAGGACTCCGGGCCGAGACTCGGATCAGGCTCGACGCTGATCGTCGCCTGGCGCCCCGTCTGAGCCCCGCCGGGGGCCGTGCCGCCCCCCGCGAGGCCCGCGGCACCCCGTGTCAGGCCCGCGGCGCCCCGTGTCAGGCCCGTGTCGCTCTGCCCGGGGCCCGTCTCGTCGCGGCCGAGGTCCAGTACGGGCAGCGCCAGCCGTACGGCGTCGACCAGATCGGCCGGACCGGACACCGCGTCGCGAGGGGTGAACTCGTACGAGCCTGGCGCGAGGTCGAGGACCTTCGGACGCGGGATCAGGTCAGCCATGCCCCAGATCATGCCAAAGAGCGGGTGCCGTCACCCGTCGTGGGGTGAGGACGGTCAGCCGAGGTACTTCTGCAGGCCTTCGGTCAGGGACACCGCGATGCGCTGACGGAACGCCGGGTCCTTGAGCTTGGCGGCGTCGGTCGGGTTGCGCATGTTGCCGGTCTCGATGAAGACCTTCGGCACCGTGGAGAGGTTCAGCCCGCCGAGGTCGCTCCGGAAGTCGAGCGCGTCCTTGCCGAGATACGTGGAGTACGGCATGCCCGTGCCCGACTTGTAAGCCTCGCGCAGCGCGAGGCCGAGCTTCTTGGAACTCCCCACCACGGGGTCGACCGGGCCGTTGATCTTCTTCGGCATGATGATGTGGAAGCCCCGGCCCGAGGCGGGGGCGCCGTCGGCGTGGATCGAGACGGCGGCGTTCGCGTGGGCCCTGTTGCCGATGGCCGCGCGCTGGGTGATGCACGGGCCGACGCCCGAGTTGCTGTCGCGGGTGAGCTTGACGGTGGCGCCCTTGGCCCTCAGCAGCTTGACCATGCGGTTGGCGACGTCCCACGTGAAGGCGGCCTCGGAGTAGCCGTCGTTTGTGGAGGTGCCGGTGGTGTCGCAGGGCTTCCACTGGGTGAGGACGTTGACCTTCTTGTTGACGACGTCGGGGTGCCGGTAGTTCCCGCCGTTGTGCCCGGGGTCGATCACGATGACCTTGCCGGACAGCGGCTTGGCGGGGGACGGTGTGCCGGCCGTCGCGACGCGTGCCGAGGAGGACGCGGGCCGCGCCGCCACGCTTCGCGTCTCGGCCCTCCGGGGCGCGGTGTCGGCGGCGCTGCTGCTCGCCGCTCCGCCGCAGGCCGAGGCGCCCAGCCCACACAGGGCCAGGAACGTTACGGCCAGTGCTCGACTGGTCACGATGATCCCCTTCGAAGACGACCTGTCCGCAGTCCAACCTACGCGTACCCGCGTGGTGGACCGGCCGTTATGCGAAACGGGGACGAGCGGGGCTACCAGGCGGGCTCGCCGAGGTTCTGCTTCTGGAGCAGCGCGGCGAGCTCCCTGGCGTCCTCGGCGTCCAGGCCGAGGACGACGCGCGGGCGGCCCCACGGATGGTCGATGGAGTGGGCGACGTAGCTGGCCACCGACTCGGTCGAGCCCTCGTCGTCCTTGCCCCGGGTGGCCCGCCAGTGCGCCCACGCACGCTCTAGCTCGGCCGCCGCGCGCTGGGCGCACGAGACCAGTTCCGGATCACGCATGTCTACCCCCCGGTCAGACGCCGGCCGCCTGGCCCGGCGGGCACTGCCTGCCCACCCGCTGCCCCCACGACAAGCGAGCGTTCCAGTCCTTTTCGGACCGGTCCGGCACGCCGGGGGGCCGGCGCCTGCTCTGAGTCAACACGGGGAGGGCGCCGATCCCGTGGATGTTGACCTACCCTTGGGCATCACTTGGAGCCGGGCCGGTGCTGTGCCGTACCACCAGGCGGGGCGTGACCTGGCGCAGGCGTGCCAGCTTGCCCGGGTCGGTGATGCGGTCGCTCAGCAGGGCGGCTGCCGACCTGCCCATCGCCCGGCGCGGCTGGTCCAGGGTGGTCAGCGAGATGTGGTGCACGGCGGCCAGGTGCGTGTTGTCGTACCCCACGACCGACAGGTCCTCGGGGACGCGCAGCCCGAGCTCGCTCGCCGCGACCAGCACTCCGAGGGCGACGACGTCGTTGGCGGCGAAGATCGCGGTGGGGCGCGGGTCGCGCTCCAGCAGCGCCCTTGCCGCCCGCCGCCCGCCCTCCTCGGTGAAGTCGCCGTGCTCGACCATGATGTGCGGGGCGAGCGCGTGCCTGCGCATCGCGACGAGGTAGCCCTCGCAGCGGAAGCGCGCCGACGACGACGGCGTGCCCTCGATGTGCGCGATGCGGCGGTGGCCGAGCTCCACCAGGTGGTCGACCGCGAGGCGGGCGCCGAGCTGGTCGTCGTCCACGACGATGTCCACGCTGTCGAGCTCGACGTCCCGCTCGCCCACGACGACCGTGGGCGTGTACGCCGCGGCCTCGGCCAGGGTCTCGCTGGACGGGGCGACCCCGAGCAGCACGAGGCCGTCCACCCGGAGCTCCAGGAAGGCCTCGACGGCCTCCTCCTCGAAGGCGGGGTCCCAGCGGCCGCTTCCGATCAGCAGCCGGAGGCCGTCACCGTGGAGGCTCTCCTGCAACCCGTCGAGGAATTCGGCGTAGAACGGGTTGTGGAGGTCGGCCACGAGGGCGCCGACCAGGTGGGTGCGCCCTTCGACGAGGCTGCGCGCCACCGCGTTCGGCCGGTAGCCGAGCTCCCTGGCCGCCTGGAGCACCGCCTCACGGCGGTGTTCGCTGACGTGCGGGGACCCCCTCAGCACCAGGGAGACCAGCGACTTGGAGACGCCCGCGCGTTCTGCGACGTTCCGGATCGTCGGGCGGGGGCGGGGCCCGTGGGCGTCGCCCAGCCCGGCCTCGGCCGCGCCGAGATCGGAAGGGTACCGAGCGGTCGTCTGCATGGACGGTCCTGACATGGTTCTCCCCACGCTGAGTGGATGTGCACCTGTCAGACCAAACGATCGAGTCGCGTTGAGGGTACGGGTGACTTGTGCGCCTCGGCAGATGGTCATCGGGGCTGCGCTTATTGGGCACCGCCTCCGATAGTGTGCGCATTGTGGGTGCGACATCAAGGGCCCCAGGTGAGCGAGAGAGCTCCGGCACCGGGGACGTGCGTCCGGTACGACGAAGGCTGAGCGTTGACCGCCGCCGGGAAGAGCTGATGGCGGCGGCACTGGAGCTTTTCAGCAAGCACGATGCCGAAGATGTGTCCATAGACGACGTGGCTACGGCCGCGGGGGCCTCGCGGGCGCTGGTCTATCACTATTTCGGCGGAAAGCAGGAGCTGTACGTCGCCGCGTTGCGCAGCGCGGCCCAGGAGCTGGAAGAGATGCTCCGCCCCGTGAACGGCGCCACCGCGATCGAGGGGCTGGCCGCGGGGCTCACACGCTACTTCGATTTCGTGGAGGACCACGCGGCCGGTTTCGCGGCGCTTCTCCGTGGAGGGCCCGCGAACCGCGCGGGCGACGTGGGGGAGATCGTCGAGGGCGTGCGCAGGCGCCTCTTCAAGATGATCATGAATCAGATGCAGGTGAGCGAGCCGACCCCGGTGTTGCGCACGACGCTCAGGTCCTGGATCGCCTCTGTGGAGACGGCGGGGCTCGACTGGCTGGAGAACCGCGACATCGATCGTCAGGCTCTCGAACGCCTGCTCGTCGACCAGATGGTGGCTCTTCTCGGGGTCGCCGCCCGGCACGACGGCCCGGCCGGCGGGTCGCTCCCGGAGCTCGGGCGCGAGCCCGGCGAGCGGGGTTAGGTCCTTCTCACAACGATGACCGGTGGATAGGGCTTCCGTGCGGTGGAGGCCCTAGATCCGTTACCCACCGGGACGCACCCGCACGGGCCTGGTGAGGTGGCGCCGGGCGGGCGGCGCCTCCCACACCTGGCCCATGGCCTCGGTCACGGTCACTCGGGCGCGCAGTGGGGGCTGTATGGCCCCCGGTGGCCCGGGTCCGCCTCACGCGGTCATGGGTGTGTGGTTGGACGCGCTCACATACGTGACGCGAGCGCGCCGGTTCTCCCCCCTAGGTCCGTGACGGTCCCCGCCTCACTCCGACCGCTGCTGCGGGATACCCGCGAGCAGCGCACGGACCTCGGTCTCCCGGTAACGCCGGTGACCGCCAAGGGTGCGGATGGACGTCAACTTGCCCGCCTTCGCCCACCGAGTAACGGTCTTGGGGTCGACGCGGAACATGGTGGCGACCTCCGCCGGGGTGAGCAGTGGCTCGGCCTCGGGTGTACGAGCTGACATTTGTGCGGCCTCTCCTCCGTGGACCGGCGACAGCGATCCTGCGACTTGTGTTGGCGCTTGTCACGGATGTCCCACAATGATCCAATTCATACGGATTTTCTGGACCATATGCGGTATCACCCGATGTGACCATACAGCCACGTAGAGCGATTGGCGAGCCCTCTAAGTACAACGCCTTGTCCACGGGTTGATGTCACGCTCGGTGATTCTAGCGACACGTTTCGTGGTATCGCAGTGAAAACGGCAAACTACTCAGTTCGCAGAAGCGAGCTGGTGACTCCCGTTACCTACTTTTGCAGGTCACGTCGAGGATTTGCGGTTCAGTTCGCCGATTCGAGGGCTTGTATTGACTTCCACCGCACGATCACTCGCTGATACATGGCGAAGGCCAGTTCTTCTTGACCCGTGTCCAACCCTGTGAGGGCCGCGGCGAGCTCCGCGGCGGACTGGTCGCCCTGGAGTGTCGCGTCGTCCATCAGGTGGACGAGGCCGCCGTAGTCGAGCTCGACCAGGGAATGCGGGTGGAACTCCTCAAGCCAGCGCCCCACCTCCTCCACGTCGGAGAGGGTGGTCACATCGCCGACGTGGCGGCGGATGACCACCAGGGCGCGCGCGACCCTGCGCCGGGCCTGCGCCATCGAGGTGACGTACAGCAGATTCCTCGCCGGGGCCGTGGTGGTCGGGGCGGTGGGCTCGGTGGTCGGCTCCTCCGGCCGGCCGAGGACGAGCCAGCGCTCGGCGGAGTCGAAGGGCACGAACCAGGGAGTCGGGATGTGCCAGGTGCTGGTACGGATGTGCGTGCGCAGCGCCGACGAGTTCCCCTTCTGCTTGAACCGGTCGAAGTCGTCTGCCGTCTGCTCGGCGATGGCCCGGGGGACGAACCGGTCGGCCAGCTTGATGGGCGTGGCGCCGCGGAAGCGGGCGAAGGCCAGCCACGACCGGAGCCTGCTCTGCCAGGGGCAGACGTACAGGGTGTCCTCGATGCGCCGCAGATAGGCGTTGGCGCTCTCGCCGCCGGGCGCCGGCATGGCCGACACGCCGAGAAGCCGGCGGACGGCCTCCGAGTGCTCGGCCTCCAGGGCGAACGCACGGCGCGGCCGGTCCTTGGAGTCGGCGTACGTCGCCCAGAAGGCGCGCTCGCGCTCGGTGAACGCGGACAACGGCTCGTAGACGCGGAGATAGGCGGCGTAGGGCAGCACATCTCGAATGGTGCCACGGAGCGGCGAGCCGACGCGAGCGAGCGGGCGGGCGGCGCCACGCGCGGCGCGCCCGGTGTGTCGGGATCTGGCCGATCATGGTGAGGGCAGAAGCAGCTAGATAGGGTGGTTCCGGGATCCGCCGCGACGAGGCGGCGGACGAGATTGACCGGGAGTCACCATCGTGACCGACGTCTTCGGGCTGTCCCACAAGGACGTGAGCCCATCGATCGGACAGGCAAGACACGAGCAGGTCGTCTTCTGCTCGGACGACCGCAGCGGCCTCCACGCGATCATCGCGATCTACAACACCGCACTCGGCCCCGCGCTCGGAGGCACGCGCTTCTACCCGTACGAGACCGAGCAGGCGGCGCTGGAGGACGTTCTCAACCTCTCGCGTGCCATGGCGTACAAGAACGCCCTGGCGGGGCTCGACCTCGGCGGAGGCAAGGCCGTGATCATCGGCGATCCGGCCAAGGACAAGAGCGAGGCGTTGCTGCGGGCCTACGGCCGCTTCATCCAGTCGCTCGGCGGGCGCTACTTCACCGCGTGCGACGTGGGCACCTACAGCGAGGACATGGACATCGTCGCGCGGGAGTCCCAGTTCGTCACCGGGCGCACGGTGCCCAACGGCGGCGCGGGCGACTCCTCGATCCTCACGGCCTTCGGCGTGTTCCAGGGGATGCGTGCCGCCACCGCGTACACCTACGGCTCCTCCACCCTGCGCGGCAGGCGGGTGGGCGTCGAGGGCGTCGGCAAGGTCGGCCACCGGCTGGTGGAGCACCTGCTGGAGGACGGCGCCGAGGTCGTGATCTGCGACGTGAGCGAGCAGGCGGTCGAGCGGGTCAGCAGGGCCCACCCCGAGGTCCAGGTCGTGGCGGACGCCGCGGCGATGAAGGCCGCCGACATCGACGTCTACTCTCCGTGCGCGCTGGGCGGCGCGCTCGACGACGAGACGGTCGCGGGACTCCGGGCGAAAATCGTGTGCGGAGGGGCCAACAACCAACTGGCCCATCCCGGCGTGGAGAAGCAGCTCGCGGAGCGAGGAATCCTTTACGCTCCGGACTACGTCGTGAACTCCGGAGGCGTCATCCAGGTCGCCGACGAGATCCACGGCTTCAACATGGACCGCGCCAGAGTAAAGGCGACCCAGATCTTCGACACGTCGTTGAAGATCTTTTCTATCGCTGACGAGGAAGGGGTCCCGCCGGCTGCGGCGGCCGATAGGCTGGCGGAGCGCAGAATGTCGGAAGTCGGACGGCTTAGGGGTATTTGGCTGGGCCGCTGACTACGGACGCCCATACGGCGTACCGAGCGGCGCGCAAAACAGGTACGGTTGTAGTCGAACGAGAGCTGACGCCGGAAGTCAGGCGGCGTCAGCGCGTGGTGCGTTAGCGACGAGGGGTCGGGCACGACCCCGCATGAGGGGGTCGAGCCGATGGGGCGCGGCCGAGCCAAGGCCAAGCAGGTGAAGGTTGCACGCCAGCTCAAGTACAACAGCGGCGGCACCGATCTTGACCGTCTTCGCGAGGAGCTCGGAGTCAATCACGACTCCAACCAAAACGATGATGATGACGTCGTCGACGACGAGCTGGCCGATCGGTACGCCGATTACGCCGGCGAGGTCGACGACGATGACGAGGACGACAGGTCCCGTCGCCGGTAGGCGATTTTCGGGTTGACGCAGGTAGGGCACCCGGTGAGCAAAGGCTCGCCGAGTGCCTCCTTCGCGCGCTCGAAGGCTCCTTGCCATGCCGCATGGCGAGGAGCCTTTCGTCGTGTTCGTGGAGCTCCACATCGCTGTCAGCACCGCCACTGCCGTGACCGAGATCACTTTCCCGCCCGGCGCGTCCGCGCGGAGCGCGTCCAGTCACGTCGCCCGGACGGCCACCGGCCGGTTCCGGCAGACCTGTCCGCTTGTGGCCAACGATGTCTCACCACCGTCGGCCACCCGTCTCCGGCGCGGCCGGGTCAGGCCCGGAAGCGGGCCTCGCCCGTACCCGGGACGATCTCACCGAGGACCCACGCGTGCTGGTCGTGCTCACGCAGAGTGTTCAGGGCGGTCTCGACGGCCTCCTCCGGCACGATCGCGCACATGCCGACGCCGAGGTTGAACGTGCGGTCCATCTCCTCCTGGGGCACCCTGCCGTGCCCGGCGATGACCTCGAAGATCGGCTGAGGCGTCCACGACGAGCGGTCGAGGACCGCGTCCACGGAGCCGGGCAGCGAACGGGCGAGGTTGGCCGCCAGGCCGCCGCCCGTGATGTGGGCGAACGCGTGGACCTCCACGGCCCTCGTGAGGCCGAGGCAGCCGAGTGAGTAGATGCGCGTCGGCTCCAGCAGTTCCTCGCCTAGCGTACGGCCCAGCTCGGGAAGCGACGACTCAAGCGCCAGGCCGGCCGTACGAAGGACGTGCCGGACCAGGGAGTAGCCGTTGGAGTGGACGCCGGACGAGGCGAGCCCGAGGACCACGTCGCCCGGACGTACGCGCTCGGGCCCGAGCAGCTCTGCGGCCTCGACCACCCCGGTGCCCGCGCCGGCGAGATCGTACTCGTCCGGCCCCATGGCCCCCGGGTGCTCCGCGGTCTCGCCGCCCACGAGGGCGCAGCCGGCCAGGCGGCAGCCCTCGGCGACCCCGCCCACGATGTCGGCGATGCGCTCGGGGACCACCTTGCCGCAGGCGATGTAGTCGGTCATGAACAGCGGCTCGGCCCCGCACACCACCAGGTCGTCGACCACCATGCCGACCAGGTCGATGCCGATCGTGTCGTGCTTGTCCAGCGCCTGGGCCAGCATGACCTTGGTGCCCACGCCGTCGGTCGAGGTCGCCAGCAGGGGCCGCTTGAAGCGCAGCAGCGCCGACACGTCGAAGAGCCCGGCGAAGCCGCTGGCGTCGTCGACCACCTCGGGACGCCGCGATCGCGCGACCCGCGACTTCATCAGCTCGACCGCCCGGTCACCGGCCTCGATGTCGACGCCGGCGGCGGCGTAGCTGGTCATGAAGCCTCCTTCGTCGGCCCCTGCGTCAGGGTGCCGACCTCGCTGCGACAGATCACGCCTTGGCCTCAAGGACGAACTTGCCGACGTTGTCGCTGTCGATCGGGATCGGGTAGCTGCCGTCGAAGCAGGCCCGGCAGAGCCGCTCGGCGGGGATCGTGGTCGACTCGGTCAGGCCCTCCAGGGAGATGAATCCCAGGGAGTCGGCCCCGATGGAGTCGCAGATCTCGTCCACGGTGCGGTGCCCGGCGATCAGCTCGGCCTTGGTGGCGAAGTCGATGCCGTAGAAGCACGGCCAGGACACCGGCGGCGAGGAGATGCGTACGTGGACCTCGACGGCGCCGGCCTCGCGGAGCATCTTGACGATCGCCCGCTGCGTGTTGCCCCGGACGATCGAGTCGTCGACCACCACCAGGCGCTTGCCCGCGATGACCTCCCGCAGGGGGTTCAGCTTGAGCCGGATGCCGAGCTGGCGGATCGTCTGCGACGGCTGGATGAAGGTGCGGCCGACGTAGGAGTTCTTGACCAGGCCCTGGCCGTACGGGATGCCGCTCTCCTCGGCGTATCCGATGGCCGCGGGCGTCCCCGACTCGGGGGTCGGGATCACGAGGTCGGCCTCGACCGGGTGCTCGCGGGCCAGCCTGCGGCCCACTTCGACCCGCGTGGCCTGGACGCCGCGTCCCGCGATGGTGGTGTCGGGGCGGGCGAGGTAGACGTACTCGAACAGGCAGCCCTTGGGCTCGGCCAGGGCGAAACGCCGCGAGCGCACGCCGCGCTCGTCGATCGTGAGCAGCTCGCCCGGCTCGATCTCGCGGACGAACGCGGCGCCCACGATGTCGAGCGCGGCCGTCTCGGAGGCCACCACCCAGCCGCGCTCCAGGCGGCCGAGGACCATCGGGCGGATGCCCTGCGGGTCACGAGCGGCGTACAGGGTCTTCTCGTCCATGAAGACCAGGGAGTAGGCGCCCTTGACCTGCGGGAGGAGGTCGGCGGCGGCGTCCTCGATGGACCTGTCGCGGTCCTGCGCGAGCAGGGAGGTCAGCACCTCGGTGTCGGTGGTCGCCCTGATCGAGCCGGCCGGGAGCCGATCGGCGAGCTCCGGGGTGTTGATCAGGTTGCCGTTGTGGGCGAGAGCGAGGCCGCCCCCCTCGGTGGAGCTGAGGGTCGGCTGGGCGTTCTCCCAGACGCTGGAGCCCGTCGTGGAGTACCGGCAGTGCCCGATGGCGAGGTGGCCACGGAGCGTGCCGAGAACCGATTCGTCGAAGACCTGGGCCACCAGGCCCATGTCCTTGTAGACAAGGATTCGGCTGCCTTCGCTCACCGCGATGCCCGCGGACTCCTGCCCGCGATGCTGCAGCGCGTACAACCCGTAGTAGGTGAGTTTGGAGACGTCCTCGCCCGGTGCCCAAACGCCGAAGACGCCACAGGCGTCCTGCGGCGCTCGGTCACGGGGGTCAAGGTCATGGCCTAGCCTGCCGTCGCCCTTTAGCACGTGCTTCAGTCTAAGTTGGGCGTCTCGCTGCCTGGTAATCCGGGTCCGATCGGGTGAGACGTGGCGTCCGCGGCCGATGCGGTCCCTGACGGTCATGGGGCAAAGATCCCCAGGTTTTTGCCGTGTCGGCTCGGTGCGCAGGGGGATGCCGGGGGAGAGTGATGCTTCAGGCATGCCCATACAGGTCGAAAGAGCGGACCGTGACGACACCTGGCGATCCGAACAACCCTCACCCGTGGGGTGACGACCCTCGGGGCCGTCATGCGTCCAGCCAGCCGCCCTACGGTGAGCCTCCGGGAGGGTACCCGCTGGGTGGACAGCCTCCCCACGGCGGTGAGCCTCCGGGCGGATATCCACCGGGAGGGTACCCGCCGGGTGGGCAGCCCCCGTATGGGCAGCCCCCGTATGGGGAGCCGCCGGGAGGGCAGCCGCCGTACGGCACGCCGCCCTACGGTGGTCCGCCTCCGTACGGGCAGCCACCGCCGGGCGGCTGGCCCGCCGGGGGCCGCCGAGGGGGCGGGCTCGGCACGGCGGCCCTGGTCCTCGGCATCGTCAGCCTGTTCCTGCTGCTCATCTGCGGCGTCGGGGTGCTGACCGCGATCGCCGGCCTGATCGTCGGCATCATGGCCGTGATCAGGAACTCCAACAAGGGCCGCGCGATCGTCGGCATCGTGCTCAGCGCGCTCACGCTGATCCTGGGCATCATCGGTTTCACGTGGTTCGTGAACAACTTCCAGGAGTGCTTCACCCTGCCCACGCAGGCCGAGGCGCAGCAGTGCGTGGAACGGAAGCTCGGTGTGAACGTCCAGACGCCTTCCCCATGATCCGATCAAGAACTGCGCAGGGGGAGGTGCTCGGAGAGGTCCGCGCGGGCGCCGCTGGCGCTGATCTTCCCGGCTTCCATCGCGTCGTCCCAGGTGACGCGGCCGGTGGCGAGCTCCAGCCAGGTGCGGGGATCGGTCTCGACGACGTTGGGCGGCGTGCCGCGGGTGTGCCGGGGACCCGCCACGCACTGCACCGCGGCGTACGGCGGCACGCGCACCTCGACCGTCCGTCCCGGGGCGCTCTCGGCCAGGCGGTCGAGCAGATGGCGTACGGCGAAGCGGGCGAGGTCCCGCTCGGGACGTACCCCTTGCTCGTAGAGTCGGAGCACCACCTGCACGGCGGCGTCGGGGGCCTGCGGCGCCGGGCCGTCGTACGGGTGCTCGCCCAGATCCGCGAGCTGGGAATCCAGCGCGGCACGAACCTTTTCGGCATCAAGCTTGCGAGTGGACACGGGTCCATCCTGCCCGGTGCCTTCCCCGTAACCATTCATCTGGCAGGCAGACGCGGTTCACCTGGTGTTGTCGTCGCGCCCATACGGTCCCGGCAACGCACATCTCGCACCACCTTGGAGGACCTGTGGCGAACCCGTCGCCCCGCAGGATGCTCACGTTGCTCTCCACGCCCCGTGGGGGTGGCCGTGACGCCATGACATGCCAGTTCCGCTGTGGCAACGCCTGCGCGCATGAAGTCTCCAACACCAGCGACAACCCCTACTTCAACGACCTGCTGACGAGCACGCTCTCGCGACGCGGCGCGATCCGGGCGGGGGCACTCGGGACGCTGGTGGCGACCGTGGGCGTCGCGGGCGCGACGGCGGCCGTCCCCGCCGCCGCGGACCCGCGTGTGGAGGCCTTCGGGCATGGCGGCGGCCCCAAGGGCGGCCTGCGGTTCGCCTCCGTCGCGCCGAACTCCGAGGACGCGCTGACCGTCGCGGACGGGTACATTTCGGCGGTCGTGGTCCGCTGGGGCGACCCGGTGCTTCCCGACGCCCCCGCGTTCGACTTCGACAACCAGACGGCGGAGGCGCAGGCCAAGCAGTTCGGCTACAACTGCGACTACGTGACCTTCTTCCCGCTGGGGTCCGACCGCGGCCTGCTGTGGGTGAACCACGAGTACACCGACGAGAACCTCATGTTCCGCGGCTGGACCAGCGGTGACAACGTCCCGCTGGAGCAGATCAAGATCGGCCTCGCGGCGCACGGCGGATCCGTCGTGGAGATCGAGCGGGCAGGCCGTACCGGTCAGTGGAAGCTCGTGACGCGTGGGCGCCGCAGGTACAACCGGCGGATCACCGCGCAGACCCGGATGCGCTTCTCCGGTCCGGCGGCGGGCTCGGCCCTGCTGAAGACCGCGGCCGACCCCCGCGGCACCACCGTGTACGGCACGCTCAACAACTGCTCGGGCGGCACCACGCCCTGGAACACGGTCCTGACCGGCGAGGAGAACTGGAACCAGTACTTCGTCGGCGGCAACGGGGTGCCGGAGGCGCAGAAGACCTACCTCACCCGGTACGGCGTGAACACGACCACGGCCATCCCCAGCGGAAACCGGCGTTTCGACCGGGTCGAGGAGCGCTTCGACCTGGCCAGGCACCCGCAGGAGGTCAACCGCTTCGGCTGGGTCGTCGAGATCGACCCGTTCGACCCCGAGGGCACGCCGATCAAGCGCACCGCCCTCGGCCGGTTCGCGCACGAGGCCGCCACCACCTCGCTCACCCGGGACGGGCGCGTCGCGGTCTACATGGGCGACGACGGCCGGTTCGAGTACATCTACAAGTTCGTCTCCAAGGACCGCTACATCAGGGGCTTCGACCGGCACAACCGCGAGCTGCTCGACGAGGGCACGCTGTACGTGGCGAAGTTCACCGGTGACAGCCCGGCGGCCGAGATCGACGGCACGGGCAAGCTCCCGGCCGACGGCGCGTTCGACGGTTCCGGCAAGTGGATCCCTCTGGTCAGCGGCAAGCGGTCCTTCGTCGAGGGCATGACCGCCGAGGAGGTTCTGGTCTACACCCGAGTGGCGGCTGACAAGGCCGGCGCGACGAAGATGGACCGCCCGGAGGACATCGAGCGCAACCCGGTCAACGGCGCCATCTACGCCGCGCTGACCAACAACACCAACCGGGTCGCCGCCCAGGTGGACGAGGCCAACCCCCGGATCTCCAACAAGCACGGCCACATCCTGGAGATCGTCGAGGAGAGGAACGACGCGGGAGCCACGTCGTTCAAGTGGGCGCTCCCGCTCGTCTGCGGAGACCCCGCCGACCCCTCGACCTACTTCGGCGGGTACGACAAGACCAAGGTGTCGCCGATCTCCTGCCCGGACAACGTCACCTTCGACGCCGAGGGCAACCTGTGGATCGCCACGGACGGGAACGCGCTGGGCAAGAACGACGGCCTGTTCGCGATGCCGCTGGCCGGGCCCGAGCGCGGCCACGTGCGGCAGTTCCTGACGGTGCCCTACGGCGCCGAGACCTGCGGGCCCCTCGTCACCGAGGACCAGCTCAGCGTCTTCGTCGCCATCCAGCACCCCGGCGAGATCACCGGCGCCACGCCGGACAACCCCGCGAGCCACTGGCCCGACGGCGGCACCAGCCAGCCCCGCCCCTCAGTAGCCGTCGCCTGGCACAGACAGGGCAAGAAGATCGGCTCCTGACCGAACGCCCCCGACCGGATCCACGGCCTCCCAGGGCCGTGGATCCCGGCCGGCTCTGCGAGTGGATCCCGGCCGGCTCGGTGAATGGATCCTGGTCGGCTCGGTGAATGGGCCTCGCCTCCGCGCGCTGGGCGCGCTCCGGCTCGGGCTGTGTTTCCCAGGGGGCTCCGCCCCGTCGACCCCCTCCGCCCTCGACCTTGGCTAAAGATCGAAGTCGCGTCCTTTGACGCCGCAGACGAAGGCGTGCCACTCCGGTCGCGGGAAGATCAGCTTCGGGCCGTGAGAATTCTTGGAGTCCCGTACTGCGATGACGCGAGCCAGGTTAGTCGCGACCTCGACGCATTCATCGCCGTTGCCCTGACTTAGGGAGCTTTTCCGCCACTCTGCATGGGATAGGTCCATGATCGCCTCACAGCTCGTTGAGCATGGTGGACAGGTGCGCGACCGATGCGTCGATACTCAGCGCGGAAGCGCATACATGCTGAAATAGCAGCGTATATCGACTGACTTGGTGGGTCTCCTCTAGATACAGGTCATCGGTGGCCGTCTCCAGATAGATGACGCTCCGGTCGGTAGGGTCCGGAAATTCGAGGATCACGAACGGACCGGCCAGGCCTGCATGCGGACCTGCCGACACCGGCAATACCTGCACCTTTACATGTTCCAGAGGGGTGGTTTCGACCAGTTTCTTGAGTTGCCCCTCTCGTACCTCGGGAGTGAGCCGCAGTAGTGCCGCCTCGTCAATGACTGCCCACAGGCGAGGCGGATCACTCCGCAGGAGAATCTGCTGGCGTGCCAACCGGGCTTCCACTCGCCGGTCGATCTCGACAGGATCCCTGACCATGGCCGCTCGGCAGATGGCCGCCGTGTACTCGGCCGTCTGGAGTAGGCCCGGTATAACGAGTGGCTGGAAGGTCTGGATTGAGGAGGCCTCGGCTTCGAGTCCCACGTAGGAGCCGGGCAGAACATCTTTGTACGCGCTCCACCAGCCCCGTTTACGCGCGTCGCGGGCAAGCGCCACCATGGCTTCGACCAATGCCGCATCTGTGACGCCACACAGGGCACACAACGGGTGGCACTCCACATGGTCAGCCTGGAGGGGTCCTGAGTGGTGGGGGCGGCGGTGCTCTTCTTCGGCGGGGCTAGGGGTCAGGATGGCCTGAGGGCGACGAGGCGGTGCAAGTGAGATCGCAGACATGTTCAAGTGGGGACAAGTAGCTTCGCGGCATGAGAAAACGATCTTCTGTGCTCGCCGTCCTGGCTTCCGCCGCCGTACTCGCCGCTCCCGCAGCAGCCTCGGCCGCGTCGGGGGTTTCGGCGGCGGGGGTGTCCTCCGGCTCGTCGGCCTCGGCGACCAAGACCTTCTCCTTCCGGGGTATGAACCTGAAGATCCCCGCCTACTGGAACGTGTACCGCAACGGGGACCGCGTCGTGGTGGTGACCGGAAAGTGCAAGAGGCCGGAGCCCTTCGCTCCGGGGTGCCAGTCGTTCTGGGTGTTCGGCCCGAAGGCGATCACCAACGTCCCGGTCGGGGGCGGTTACCTCACCTACACGGGCAAGGAGCAGTTCTATCCCTTCAGCGGCGTGGTGTCCTGCCCGTTCAACGCCAAGACCAGTTGGTTCCCCGGTGACAGGGCCACATCGACAGGTCTGCGCCAGGTCGGGCCCGGCCACAAGGCGAAGTACACCGCCTGGCCCAATCAGTGCGTGACCAACAACAGTGGCCGGCAGACGGCGAGCTTCACCCAGCGGGAGTGGTTCCTGCCGACGTCGAAGATCCTGGTGGTGGACGTCTGGAACACCCCGGGGCTCTCGAACGTGCTCAATCGCGCCACCTGGAGCTGACCGTCAGCCGCGTGCCGGACCAGAGCGTCCGGCACGCGGCTGGTACGGCCGTCAAGCGCCGGCCGGGCGTCGGAACAGGGCGGTCAGGAGGAAGGGGACGCCGAAGAGCGGCGCGTCGGGCGGGTGTTCTTCCATGCGGCGCACCTCGACCTCGGCGAGGTCGGAGAAGATCCAGCGCAGCGCGTCGGGTGTGAAGGCCAGGCCGCCCGGCAAGACGTGGTCCGGGCCCGTGCCGCTGCGGCGGACGGGCCCGGTTGGCGTTCGGTGCCGGGGGCGATGGCAGTCCGGTAGGTCAGCTCTGGAGGGGGTCCTCGGCGGGAGGTGTGGTGGGAGGCGTCGTGGGGAGGGCGCTGCCCTTCTTCCACTGGGTCCAGTTGAGCTGCCAGAAGCTCCAGCCGTTGCGCCAGTCCAGCTTTCGCTTGGTGCCGGTGATCTGGACGACGTCGCCGCGCTGGGCGATGCCGTAGAACCACTTGGCGCCGGCGGGGGTGGCCCGCACGCAGCCGTGGCTCTGGTTGGACTTGCCGAGGAACTGGTAGTCGCCCGCGCTCTGGTGGACGTACTCGCCGCTGTCGGAGATGCGCACCGCCCAGGGGATCTCCAGCTTGTAGTACAGCGGGTCCTTGGGGTCGGTGATCCCGAGCCACCCTGAGGTCATGGTCTCGACCTCCTTCTTGCCCATGGCGAGGTGGATGCCGCTGGTGGTGAGGTAGACGTCCACGCCGTTCTTGACCAGGCCGCCGCGCCCCGCGCTGATCGGGATGGACTTGACGAGCCTGCCGTCGCGGCGGACCTTCATCACGTGCTTCCTGGTGTCCACCACGGCGATGTTCGACGCGCCGATCGCGAAGCGGCGGCTGACGTCCTTGGCGTCCTCGTTGCCGGGGATCTGGCTCAGGCGGCCGGTGAAGGTGACCTTCTGGTGCGGCTGCCAGTAGGTCTTGGTGCGGTAGACCACCTTCCGGTCGGAGACCCAGCGCCAGGCGCCGTCGACCGGCTTCTCTGCCTGGACCTGGAGCACGGCCTCGGCCGCCGCCCGGTTGGGGACCGCACTGGCGAAGGTGACGATGATCGGCGACCCGACGCCGATGGTCTCGCTCTTCTCGCCCATCGGGGTGATGTCGGCGATGCGGAGCGGTGCCTTCGCCGCCTTCACACCGACGACCTTCGCCCCTACGCTGGCGGCCCTGGCCGATGAGGGAGTCTCGCCGGCTGCCGGGGGAGCCTTCGCCGTGGTCCTGGCCGACGGTAAGACCTGCTCCGAGGCTTGGCCGGTCGCGGACCCCGCCGCCCGGATGGGTTCGGACGAGCATGCGGTCATGGTGGCGACGGCGAGGAAGGCCAGCGAAAAGCCGGCCGTCCGCTTGAGGGGGTTCACGGTCTACTCCTGATATACGCGCTTCGCGCCGGGTTTTGCCCCGGCGCGTTCTCTATGTCAGACAGCTGAGCAGCGCGATAAGTGCAGACTCATGCCATAACGATGCAATAACGACGTTCGTTGCGATTGTTGTGGACGGGGTTCAGGAAACGGGCTCGGGAACCCTGGGGTCTCCATCGACGCGATGCCCCCGTGGCCGGGCCCCGGCGGGAAGCTAGCGAAGCTCGCGCGCGCGGCGGGGGCGGGCGCAGGCGGCGGTGACGGCGCCCGCGAGTGCGACCGTCGCGAGCACGAGGTACGTCCGCTGGAAGCCCGACATGAGCTGCTCGACGGCCACGGGCGAGAGCCGCGAGAGCGTGCCGGCGTAAACCAGACCGCGCAGCGCGGGCGAGAGCGCGCTGGTCAGGACGCTGAGGGTCGTCGCGACGCTCAGCACGATCCCGACGTTCATGATCATGAGCCGGAAGCCGTTCATCACGCCGAGGCTCCCCGGCGGGAGCGCGCTCATGACCTGCGTCGTGTTGCCCGTGAGGAACGCGCCGTTGCCGCACCCCGCGAGGAACAGTCCCACCCCGATGACCCAGTACGGCGTGGTCGTGCCGATCGACAGCAACAGGCACAGCAGGCCACTGAAGTTGAGCAGGCAGCCGCCGACCGATAGGGCGTACGGGGGGATCCGGCGGCCGAGGGCGCCCGCGACCGGCGAGGCGAGCGCCATCCCGATGGGCACGGGCAGCACGCCGAGCGCCGCCGTGAAGGCGTCGAGGCCGCGCGCGGCCTGGAAGTACAGCGCGACCAGCAGGACCAGCGCCGACCGCGACAGGGCGGTGCAGAAGGACGCCAGGTTGGCGAACGCCAGCATGCGCTCGCCGAAGAGCCGCAGGTCCAGCACCGGATGGGAGGCCCGCCGCTCGACGACGACGAGCACCGGGATCAGGATCAGGAAGATCAGCCCTCCGGTGACCACGACCGGGCTGGACAGGCCGCGTGAACCCGCCTCAGAAAGGGCGATGAGCACGGCCGAGAGCGCGGCGAACACGATGAGGTTGCCCGCCGCGTCGACGGGCGTGCGCGGCCCGGCCTGAACCCGGCGCAGCGTCGCCCATCCCCAGACGAGCCCGATCACCCCCGCGGGGACGTTCACCCAGAAGACCCACTGCCAGCCCGCCGCCTCGGCGATGAGGCCGCCGAGGGTCGGCCCGGCGAGCTGCGCGACAGAAAGCGTCCCGATGTACACGCCCATGCCCTGGCTGAGGCGATCCGGCGGGAACGCGTCGGTGATGATGACGGTGCCGTTGGCCAGGATCATCGCCGCCCCCAGCGCCTGGAGCGCCCGCATGGCGATCAGGAAGCCGACTCCGGGGGACATCCCCGCCAGTAGCGAGCACACGGTGAAGATCGCGAATCCGACCAGGTAGACCTCACGCCGTCCCAGCAGATCGGCCACCCGCCCGAAGAACACCAGCGTGGCCGTGTTGATCAGCAGGTACGACAGCAGGATCCAGGAGGCCGCGAACGCGTCGGCATGGAAGTGCCGGACCACCGCCGGTAACGCCACGTTCAGCGTGCTCGCGTTGATGCCGATGAGGACGAGTCCGAGGCTGGTCACCGAGCAGACGCGCCAGGCGTAGCGGAGCTTCTTCGCGTATTCGGGGGTGCCGGGCAGGACGACGGCGGTCTCGTGGGGGAGGGCGACCATGCCCCCAGTCTGACGTACGGCGTACGTCCATTTTGTACCACCATCGATTACGTACTCGGCCATAGGGGGACACGCCCACACGAACCGAGAGGCTGCCCAAGTGGCAGTGCAGTCGACGTCAAATTACCGAATGACCGAAATATCCGTTATTTTGTCGATGCCTGGCCCTATAAGCCCTATTACTGGGTGGCCGGTTCAGGCCACAGAGGCGGTGGATCTGTGGGGGGATCCACCGCCTTAGCGATATCACTCGGAAGCGGTACGGGTCAGGAGCCGAAGGTGAGGGGCAGCGTCGCCTGGTGGGTGGCGCGGAGCTCGTCCACCGGGACCTCCAGGACGTCCTCGACCCGCAGCGTCGAGCCCCCGGTCGTGCCGAGGCCGTAGCAGGGCACCTCGTGCCGCGCGCACAGCTCGGCGAAGGCGTCGAAGCACTCCGGCCGTACGGTGACCAGGGCCCGGGCCGCCGACTCGCTGAACAGGCCGACGAACGGGTCCACGCCGGGCAGTTGCACCGTGGCGCCCACGCCCTGGGCCAGGGTGGCCTCGGCGAGGGCGATGGCGAGCCCGCCGTCGGACACGTCGTGGGAGCCCTCGACCAGGCCGCGCTCGGCGGCCTCCACCAGGACGGTGGCCAGGGAGCGCTCGGCCGGCAGGTCAGCGTGCGGGGGCAGGCCGCCCAGGTGGCCGTGGACGACGTGCGCCCACTCTGAGCCGCCGAACTCCTCGCCGGTGTCGCCGAGCAGGATCACCTTGAGGCCGGGCGCCGTGAAACCGTGCCGCACGCGCTTGCGGACGTCGTCGAGCACGCCGAGCACGCCGACGACCGGGGTCGGGTGGATCGGCGTCGACCCTGTCTGGTTGTAGAACGACACGTTGCCGCCGGTGACCGGCACGCCGAGGGTCTTGCAGGCGTCCGCGAGGCCGCGCACGGCCTCGGAGAACTGCCACATGACCTCCGGGTCCTCCGGGGAGCCGAAGTTGAGGCAGTTCGTCACGGCCAGCGGGCGCGCCCCGGTGACGGCCACGTTGCGGTAGGCCTCCGCTAGGGCGAGCTGCGCCCCCGCGTAGGGGTCGAGCCTGGCGTAGCGGCCGTTGCCGTCGGTGGCCAGGGCGATGCCGCGGTCGGTCTCCTCGGCGCCGGGCATCACCTCGCCGATGCGCAGCACCCCGGCGTCGGCCGGCATCGCGAGCACGGTGTTGCCCCGGACGTAGCGGTCGTACTGGGAGGTGACCCACTCCTTGGAGGCGAGGTTCGACGAGGCGAGCAACTCCAGCAGGGTCGCGCGCAGGTCGGCGGGACGCGGGAGCCGTACGGGATCGTCGGCGTTCAGCGCGGCCTGGCCCGCGGGCTCGTGCAGAGGACGCTCGTAGACCGGGCCGTCGTCGGCCGCGGTGCCCGGCGGGATGTCGACGATGACCTCGTCGCGCCAGGTCATCACCAGCCGCCCGGTGTCGGTGACCTCGCCGATCACCGTGGCCGGGACGTCCCACCGGGAGCAGATCGCCATGAAGGCGTCGATGTCCTCGGGGGTGACGACGGCCATCATGCGCTCCTGCGACTCGCTCATGAGGATCTCCTCGGGGAGGAGCGAGGGGTCGCGGAGCGGGACGAGGCCGAGGTCGACGCGCATGCCGCCCGTACCCTTGGCCGCCAGCTCGGTCGTCGCGCAGGACACCCCGGCCGCGCCGAGGTCCTGGATGCCGACGACCACGTCGGCCTCGAAGAGCTCCAGGCAGCACTCGATGAGGAGTTTCTCCATGAACGGGTCGCCCACCTGTACGGCGGGACGCTTGGCGTGCGACTCGTCCTCGAATGTCGCGGAGGCGAGCACGGAGGCGCCGCCGATGCCGTCGGGGCCGGTGCGCGCGCCGAACAGCACGACCTTGTTCCCCGGGCCCGGCGCGGTGGCGAGCTTGATCTGGTCCTTGCGCAGGAGCCCGACGCACAGCGCGTTGACGAGCGGGTTGCCGATGTAGCAGGGGTCGAACACCAGCTCGCCGCCGATGTTGGGCAGGCCGAGGCAGTTGCCGTACTTGCTGATGCCCTCGACGACGCCGGGGAGCACCCGCCGCGTGTCGGGAGCGTCCAGGGCGCCGAAGCGGAGGGCGTCCATCACCGCGACCGGACGGGCGCCCATCGACATGATGTCGCGGACGATGCCGCCGACGCCGGTGGCCGCGCCCTGGTGGGGCTCGACGTACGACGGGTGGTTGTGCGACTCGATCTTGAACGTGGCCGCCCAGCCGTCGCCGATGTCGACGACCCCGGCGTTCTCGCCCATGCCGACCAGCAGGGCTTCGGACTTGGGGGCCTTGGTACCGAACTGGCGCAGATGCACCTTGGAGGACTTGTACGAGCAGTGCTCGCTCCACATGACCGAGTAGATGGCGAGCTCGGACGACGTGGGCCTGCGGCCCAGGATCGAGCGCACCCGCTCGTACTCGTCGGCCTTCATGCCCAGCTCGGCGTACGGCTGGGGCTCGTCCGGCGTCTCGGCGGCTCGCTTGACTGAGTCGGTCATCTGCTCTCCTCGCGCCCTGCCCACTGCTTCTGTCACAGGTTCACGAACCTCTTCAGGATGGAGGTGAAGAAACCACGGCCGTCCACGCTGGGGGCGCCGGTCAGGTCCTCGACGGCGTGCTCGGGGTGGGGCATGAGGCCGACGACGTTGCCGGCCTCGTTGCTGATGCCCGCGATGTCGTTGATCGAGCCGTTCGGGTTGCCGCCGACGTACCGGAAGACGATCTGGCCGCCGCTCTCCAGCGCGTCGATCGTCGCCCCGTCGGCCACGTAACGGCCCTCGCCGTGCTTCACCGGCAGCAGGAGCTCCTGGCCGGTGGTGTAGTCACCGGTCCAGGCCGTGGCGGCGTTCTCGACGAGGACGCGCTGGTCGCGGCAGACGTAGTGAAGACCCTGGTTGCGGGTCAGCGCGCCCGGCAGCAGGTGGGCCTCGCACAGGATCTGGAAGCCGTTGCAGGTGCCGAGCACGGGAAGCCCGGCACGCGCCGCCGGGATCAGCTCCTCCATCAGCGGCGCGAAGCGGGAGATGGCCCCGCACCTGAGGTAGTCGCCGTAGGAGAACCCGCCGGGCAGGAAGACCGCGTCGACCGCCTTGAGGTCGCGGTCGGCGTGCCAGAGTGGAACCGCTTCTCCACCCGCGTGCCTGACGGCCCTGGCAGCATCCTGATCGTCAAGAGTTCCGGGAAAAGTGACCACGCCCACACGGGCAGCACCCATGGCTCTCGTATCCCTCCACACGCGAGAGCCGCGCCGACGTCTCACTCATCGGACGGCGGTCTGCGGCGGTACACCTCAGGCTACCTGCTGGCCGGGCGCGGCCGGGCCTGCGGGCCCCAGGGGCGGGCGCGGGTTGCGGACCGTCAGGAGGGGCGGTTTTCGGTCCGGGACCTGGTGTGGTGGAGGGGAAGCCGGTGACGGGCGAAGCGCCGCAGGTCAGACGGCGGCGAGGACGCGGTCGTGGTGGGCGAGGAACTCCTCGTCCCAGTCGAGCTCCTTGCGGAGGAAGACGGTGGTGCCGCTGCCGGGGGTGATGTCGAAGGAGATCTCGTCGACGACCGACTGCATGATCAGGATGCCGCGCCCGTGCTCGGCGTCGCCTGCCGGGTACTGCTTGGGGATCGCCCCGAGCCCGAGGCCGCCGTCGACGACCCGCAGCTCACAGCGGCCTTCGCCGATGGCCGCCATCACCTCGTAGCGCTTGGAGGGGCCGCCGTGCCGCACGGCGTTCGCGCAGGCTTCGGAGGTGGCGAGGAGCATGTCGGATACGCAGTCCTCGGTGACGCCGATGCAGCGCAGGGTGTCCCCCAGCACTCGGCGGACCATCGGGATGCCCAGCGCATCCCGTGGCAAGGCCAACGAGAACTCAATATCCACCGGACCCCTCCGTGGTGCCGAAAGTCACGATGGGGAGGTTTCCCGAAAGAATCAGGGCTAACCGCAAAATCACGCTGTTGTTATTTAGTGTTGGTCAGACGCTTGCTTTCTGGTCCGACCCAAGATCACTTTGCGGTGATTTACGTAGTCTTGGCCGCGCCGGTACGCGCCCTACGAGCCCTCGACGCGGACAGAATAATCCTCGATCACCGTGTTGGCCAAGAGGGTTTCGGCCATCTTGCGGACGTCCGCGAGCGCGGCATCGTCGGCGGGACCGTCGATCTCGACCTCGAACCTCTTGCCCTGCCGCACCTCGGTGACGCCCGAGAAGCCGAGCCGGGGGAGCGCCCGGGCGATCGCCTGCCCCTGCGGATCAAGGATCTCCGGCTTGAGCGTGACGTCGACGATGACGCGTGCCACGTGTTCCTCCACTGTTCGTGCCACCGGTCGCCCGACCGGCCTGGTCCGGCGGGACCAGCCTAACGGTGGCGCCCGGTCCCGTGGTCCCCGGCCCGCTCGGCGGGCCCCGCCTTCCGGATGGGTGTGCGGTGAGACGCATCGGGAACGGGAGAAGTGTGGACAACAGGGTGTTCGGCCTTGCGCACTGGCCTGTGACTTCTGCCACGATGTCCCCAAACGCGGACGTATCACCACCATCAGGTACGAATGCGTGTAACCGGCCGAACGTAGATGGCGATCCCATCAGCACGGCCCCGAACGCACAGGAGCGGCACGTGACAACCGACGCCTCTCATGGTGCCGAGGCACCTCCGGAGCTCGTACAGCTGCTGACCCCCGAGGGTGAGCGCGTGGAGCATCCCGCCTATGACATCGACCTCACCCCGGAAGAGGTGCGCGGGCTCTACCGCGACCTGGTCCTGGTGCGGAGGGTCGACATGGAGGCCGTTGCCCTCCAGAGGCAGGGCGAACTCGGCATCTGGGCATCCCTGCTTGGGCAGGAGGCCGCCCAGATCGGATCAGGGCGCGCCCTGACCGACGCGGACATGGCTTTCCCGACCTACCGTGAGCACGGCGTGGCCTGGTGCCGCGACGTCGACCCGGTCAACCTCCTCGGTCTCTTCCGCGGCGTCAACCACGGAGGCTGGGACCCCGCGGAGCACAACTTCCACCTCTACACGATCGTCATCGGCAGCCAGACCCTGCATGCCGTGGGCTACGCGATGGGCGTCCAGCGCGACGGTGCCGACGCCGCGACGATCGTCTACTTCGGCGACGGGGCGACCTCCCAGGGCGACGTCAACGAGGCCTTCATCTGGGCCTCGGTCTTCAACGCGCCCGTGGTGTTCTTCTGTCAGAACAACCAGTGGGCCATCTCCGAGCCCCTGGAGAAGCAGTCGAGGATCCCCCTCTACCGGCGTGCCAGCGGGTTCGGCTTCCCCGGCATCCGCGTGGACGGCAACGACGTCTTCGCCTGCCTCGCCGTGACCCGACAGGCGCTCAAGAACGCCCGCGAGGGGCAGGGCCCGACGCTGATCGAGGCGTTCACCTACCGCATGGGCGCGCACACCACCTCCGACGACCCGACGCGCTACCGCGTGGCCGGCGAGTTGGAGGCGTGGAAGCTCAAGGACCCGATCGAGCGCGTCAAGGCGTACATGTTCAAGAACCAGATCGCCGACCAGGAGTTCTTCGACGCCATCGAGGTCGAGGCCGACGACCTGGGCAGGGATGTGCGCAAACGCTGCCTGGAGCTGCCGGATCCCCATCCCCTGGAGATCTTCGACCACGTGTACACCGAGCCCCACGCCCTGCTCGCCGAGGAGCGGGAGCAGTACGCCGCCTACCTCGCGAGCTTCGAGGGAGGCGACCGATGACCACGCTGACCCTCGCCAAGGCCATCAACGAGGGCCTGCGGACCGCAATGGAGGACGACTCCAAGGTCCTCATCATGGGAGAGGACGTCGGCAAGCTCGGCGGGGTCTTCCGCGTCACCGACGGGCTGCAGAAGGACTTCGGCGAGAGCCGCGTCATCGACACCCCGCTCGCCGAGTCCGGCATCATCGGCACCGCCATCGGGCTGGCCCTGCGCGGGTACCGCCCGGTCTGTGAGATCCAGTTCGACGGGTTCGTGTTCCCCGCCGTCGATCAGATCATCACTCAGCTCGCCAAGATGCCGCTGCGCTCGCTCGGCAAGCTCAGGCTTCCCGTCGTGGTGCGCATCCCCTTCGGCGGCGGCATCGGAGCGGTCGAGCACCACAGCGAGTCCCCCGAGGCGTACTTCACCCACACCTCCGGCCTGCGCGTGGTCGCCTGCTCGAACCCGGTGGACGGCTTCCACATGATCCAGCAGGCGATCCGCTGCGACGACCCGGTGATCTTCTTCGAGCCCAAGCGACGCTATTGGGAGAAGGCCGAGGTCGAGAAGGGCGCCACCCCGATGCCCTTCGACCGTGGCCAGGTCGTCCGCCCGGGTACCGACGTGACCGTGCTCGCGTACGGCCCGATGGTGAAGACCTGCCTGGAGGCCGCGGCGGCCGTGGGCGACGAGCGTTCGATCGAGGTCGTCGACCTGCGTTCGCTCAACCCCCTGGACACCGAGCTGATCTACCAGTCGGTCAGGAGAACCGGCCGGTGCGTGATCGCCCACGAGGCCCCCGTCTACTCAGGGCTCGGCGCCGAGATCGCCGCCAGGATCACCGAGGCGTGCTTCTACAACCTGGAGGCGCCGGTGCTCCGGGTCGGCGGCTTCTCCACCCCGTATCCCCCGTCCCGGCTTGAGGACCACTACCTGCCCGATCTGGACAGGGTCCTGGACGCCGTCGACCGTACGTTCGCCTTCTAGGAGGGGCTGTGCTTCGAGAGTTCAAGCTCCCCGACGTCGGTGAAGGGCTGACCGAGGCCGAGATCATCAAGTGGCACGTCTCGGCCGGCGACAACGTGGTGATCAACCAGACGATCGTCGAGATCGAGACCGCCAAGGCCGTCGTCGAGCTTCCCTGCCCCTTCGAGGGCGTGGTCAGCTCGCTCATGGCCGACGAGGGCGAGACGGTCGACGTCGGCAAGCCGATCATCTCCGTGGACACCGGCGAGGACGACGCCTCGGCCGCCACAGGCGGAGGCGCGCCCGCGACCAGGGCGTCGGCGCTCGCCGACGACATGGTCCCCTCGCCTCCCCCGGAGGGCGCCGAGACCGTCGGGGCGAAGAAGCCCGAGCGCACGCCGGTGCTGGTGGGATACGGCGTCAAGCTGAGCTCCACCACCCGCCGTCCCCGCAAGAGCCCGGCCCCGGCCGCCGCGTCCCCGTCCACCGGTACGGCCGCCGCGCCGTCCTCCTCCGGTACGGCCGCCGCCGTCGTACCCTCGCCATCGGGTACGGCTCCCGCCGTCGCGCCCTCCCCGCCCGCCGTCGCCCCGGCGCCGGGCGGCCGGGTGTCCGTGCTGGCCAAGCCGCCGGTACGGAAGCTGGCGAAGGACCTCGGCGTCGACCTCGGCGGGCTCACCGGGACCGGGCCGAACGGCTCGATCACGCGTGAGGACGTACACGCCGCCGCCGAGATGGCGACCGGTGCGGCCGAGCCCACGATCACTCCTTCGCCGGGGTACGCCGGGCTCGCCGGAGCCGAGCGGGAAGAGCGCATCCTGGTCAAGGGGGTGCGCAAGGCCACGGCGTCCGCCATGGTCGCCTCCGCCTTCACCGCGCCGCACGTGACCGAGTTCCTCCAGGTCGACGTAACCGAGACGATGGAGGCGGTACGGCGGCTCCGCGGGCTGCCCGACTTCGCCGAGGTCAAGGTGTCGCCGCTGCTGCTGGTGGCCAAGGCGCTGCTCACGGCCGCCCGGCGGTACCCGCTGATCAACTCCACGTGGGCCGGCGATGAGATCGTGGTCAAGCGTTACGTGAACCTCGGCATCGCCGCGGCCACGCAGCGCGGTCTCATCGTGCCGAACATCAAGGAGGCGCAGGCGCTGTCGCTGCCCGACCTCGCCAGGGCGCTGGCCGAGCTGACCGAGAAGGCGCGGTCCGGGCGGTCCCAGCCCGCCGACCTGACCGGAGGCACGATCACGATCACCAACGTGGGCGTGTTCGGGATCGACGCGGGCACCCCGATCCTCAACCCGGGTGAGACGGCGATCCTCGCGTTCGGCCAGATCCGCGACCTCCCGTGGGTCGTGGACGGCCAGATCGTCCCGCGCAAGGTGACCACGCTGGCGCTGTCGTTCGACCACAGGGTCGTGGACGGAGAGATCGGCTCGTACGTGCTGCGGGACGTGGGCGCGATGCTCCAGGACCCGCTGCGCATGCTCGCCTGGAGCTGACACGCGGGAGATCTTCGTGTCACCGTCGTAGTACCCGTGGCGGGGGGGGGGGCGGGGCCCGCCCCCCCCCCCCCCCGGGGGGGGCCCCCCCCCCCCCCCCCCCCCCCGGTGACAGGCCCGAACCAGGGGCCAACCAAAAACCCGCCACGGGGGTGCAACTAGTCGCGCCC
>NZ_JBICTU010000045.1:0-46501 GCF_043197795.1 Sphaerisporangium sp. NPDC049003 | reverse complement strand
ATCGGTTAACTCGATCGGTACCGCAGACGGACCTGGATGCCTCATACACATCAGAATAAGAAATTATCCGACAGATTTCAGGTGCACGACACTAGCTCGCGAGCACGAGGAGGTTGTCGCGTTCGACGGCTTCCAGGGAGAGCGTCTTGTAGCCCACGTCCTCGAACAGCACCGTGACGCGGTCGGGCTCCCGGCTCATGACCACCCCGGGTCCCCACGCGCTGTGCCTGACCTTGGCGTGCATCGGGAAGGGACCCTCGCCCACCTGCTCGGCCGGGGCGGCGGGGTCCGTCGCGCCCGATCGGCAGGTGTCGCAGTTCCCGCAGGCCCGCTCATACGGCTCGCCGAAGTACTCCAGCAGCGCCCGTCGCCGGCAGCCGGTCGTCTCGGCGTAGCCGCGCATCATCTCGATCCGCGACTCGTCCACCCGGCGCCGGGTGTCGTCCAGCCCGGCGGCCTCGGCGGCGGCGCGGTCGGGCGAGGGCCCGCCGGCGACCGAGCGCAGATCGCCGCTCTCGGTGACGGTGACGGCTCCGACCCGCTCCAGCAGGTTGACCACGCCCGTCAGCTTGGAGGGCCCCACGTCCAGCAGGTCTCTCAGCTCGGGAGCGGGGACGGTCCCGCCGTGCTCGCGGACGAGCGTCGCCACGCGCTTCAGCAGCTCCTCGTCCACGCGGCCCCCGGCGAAGAACCTGCGGATGCCGAGGTCCTCTGGCCGGTAGAACAGGACGGCCGAGGCGGGCTCCTGGTCGCGTCCCGCGCGGCCGATCTCCTGGTAGTACGAGTCCAGGGACTCGGGCGGGTCGGAGTGCAGGACGTACCGGACGTTCGGCTTGTCGATGCCCATGCCGAACGCCGAGGTGGCGACGACCACGTCCAGCTCGTCGTCGCGGAACAGCTCGTGGACCCGGTGACGGTCGGCCGCTTTCATCCCCGCGTGGTAGGCCGCCGCCCGGCGGCCCGTGTCCCGCAGCGCGCCCGCGTACTCGTCGGCGGCGCGGCGCGTGGCCACGTACACCAGGCCGAGACCCGGGCGGGAGGCGGCGTCCTCGATCAGCGCGCGGCGCTTGGCGTCCTTGTGGACGAACCGGCGGACCGCGAGGTCGATGTTGGGCCGGTCGAACCCCCGTACGACCTGCCGCGCGTCCGGCAGCCCGAGGGAGGTGAGGATGTCGTCGCGGACCAGGGGAGCGGCGGTGGCGGTCAGCGCCACCACAGGAGGATGGCCGAGCCGTTCGATGGCCTGCCCCAGCCGCAGGTAGTCGGGCCGGAAGTCGTGGCCCCACGCCGAGACGCAGTGGGCCTCGTCGATGGCGATCAGCGACGGCCGCGCCGCCCGCAGCCGGTCGACGACCTCGGGCTTCGCGAGCTGCTCGGGGGACAGGAAGATGAACTCGGCGGTGCCCGCGCGAAGCTGGTCGAACGACGCGTCGCTGGTGCCGTCGGACTGCGCGGAGTTCACCGCGACGGCGCCCCCGGCGTTCGCCTCGGCGAGCCCGGCCACCTGGTCGCGCTGCAGGGCGATCAGCGGTGACACCACGACCGTCGGGCCGTCGAGGAGCAGGGCCGGGATCTGGTAGACCGCCGACTTGCCGCTGCCGGTCGGCATGACGACGAGCACGTCACGCCCGGCCAGCAGGTGCTCCATCGCCTCCTGCTGCCCCGGCCGGAGATCTTTCCACCCGAACGCGTCCCTGGCCACCGTGCGCAGCCGCCGGCCCTTGCGTCCGAACCGGTCGCCGAACCTTCTAGCCAGACCCATGAGGCTCGTTCCCTCCCGCTTCCCCGCCGGTTCCCCGTGCCATCGGAGCCGGTCGGCGGCCGTTACGCGCGGCCGGGGGTCCAGTGCCCGCGATCTGGGGGACTACGCGCACGCGCTGGTCTCGGGAGACTAACGGCCCGCCGGGCCTCCGTTCACGAGGAACGGGGTGAGGAGCCCGGGAATCCCCTGGTCCGCGAGCCGCAGCGCCTCGGCCAGCTCGACGTCCCACACGCCGTACCCCTGGCGGCCCGCCGCGGTGGTCGCCGTGAGGGTGACTAGGCCCGCTCGCCGCTGGAAGAACGACCTCCGGAGGTTCCACCCGATGATCCCCTCGTGTTCCAGTGCCACGTGCCGCCGTACGACCGAGCCCCATCGCGTGACGAGGTGGCCCTCGGCGGTCGTGTGGCCGAGGCTCCGGTAGCGGTCGGCCGCCAGGGGGATGGCCGCCACCGTCACGACGATCGCCGCCTGCCAGGTCCAGGCGGGCAGCCCCTTCCAGTACCACAGGGCCAGGAGTACGGCCGTGACGCTTCCGCAGAAGGCGAGGGCGCGGGTGAAGCGGCGGCGCAGGGCCGCCGGGCCGTGGGGAGTGAGCTCCGCCGCGAGCGGGCCCGCGGTGCCGAGCACGCGGGAGGCCACGGCCTGGGCCTCGGCGCGCGGCGCGGGCGGCAGCAGCATCGAACCGCCGCGCTGGGCGCCGCGCCCGACCCGCAGGCCGGTGGCTACGGCGATGACCCGCGCCCCGCTCGCCGCGCGCAGCAGCAACGGCTCGCTGAGCTCGACCCCGCGAAGGCGGCGCTCCTCCAGCGTGGTGGCCCGCGTCGTGATGAGACCACGGGTCACGTGCAGGGTGCCGCCGGCCGTACGGGTGAGCCGGAACCGCCAGAACGCGAGCACGTACCCGAGCGTGGAGGCGACGGCGACGAACACCGCCAGCATCGCCACCGAGCCCGCGACCTGCAGCCAGAGCGCTCCCCGGCCGAACCAGTCGGCCACCTGCCGTACCGGCCCTATCGAGAGGAGGTCGACGTTGCCCTCGGACGCGATGCGCGAGACGAAACCGGCCAGCACGCCGACCGCGACGAGTCCCGACAGGGTGAACGGGCCGAAACGGATCCACGCCGGTCGCAGCACGGCCAGCTCGGTCTCGGCGGCGGGTGAGGAACCGCGGGCGTCCGTTCCCCGATCGCGGGCGTCCGCTCCGGGACCACGGGAGTCCGTACCGGGGGCGGCGGCTCCACCGGCGGCGACCGGTGTGAGGGGCCGGCCCGAGGCGAAGGCGCCCGAGGGGGCGGGGCGGCGGTGCAGCAGCTCGTCGCGCAGCCGTTCGACCTCGGTCGCGTGGAGCGCGTCGAGCTTGAGCGTGCCGCCGCCCTTCCTGTCGGAACGGCCGGTGCCGATCTCGACCCTGGCCAGCCCGAGGAGGCGGTGAAGCACGTGGGAGGTGACGTCGACGGTCCTGATCCGATCGCGCGGCGCGGTCAGCACCTTCCTGCGCAGCAGGCCCTTCCTCACCTGGACGTACTGCGGCATGACGCGGTACGTCGTCGTGAACCAGCGCAGCGTGCCGAGGACGAGCATGACGCCGAGGGCGGCGAGGCTCCACAGGTGCCCCTTGCCGTCCTGGGTGGAACCGGCCACCAGCAGGCCGATCAGGGCGGGCGCGCTCCGCACCAGCTCCTGGAAGGGATGGATCACCAGCATGCGCCTGCTGAGCCGCCGCCACGCGGCCGGATCGCCACCCGCCTGCGGTACGCCACCCGCCTGCGGTACGACGGCGGCCTGACCCGTGCCGGAGTCGACCTCGGGGCCCGTACCGGTCACGTCGCGTCTCCGGTCGTCGCCTGGATGTCGGCGGTCAGCTCGTCCACCAGGCGCTGCGCCGTGCCGTGGTCGAGGCCGTGGACGCGCAGCGGCCCCGCGGCCGACGCGGTGGTGACCGTGACGTTGGCCAGCCCGAAGAGCTGCTCCAACGGCCCGCGTTCGCTGTCCACGGTCTGGATGCGCGAGATCGGCGCGATGCGCCACTCCTGCTGGAGCCATCCCGACTGGGTGTAGACGGCGTCGGCCGTGGTCTCCCAGCGGTGGACCCGGTACCGCCACCACGGCATCACGGTCACGTGGACCAGGCCGAGCACGACGGTGACGGCGAGGACGGTGAGGTGGACGGCGCGGTCGCCACCGTCGGAGAGGGCCCACAGGATCTGCGCGGCGATCAGTGCGAGCCACCCCAGGGCGGCTCGCACTCCCCAGAACCAGATCGCGGTGCGGCTGACACGATGCCGCGGCGGCCGGAGGGAGAGGTCAGCGTTTTCCACCTCTCCACTCTGTCAGCACCGCCGCGGATCGGCGCAGTGTTGATCTTCCATAGTTGACCAGGACAAATGTCATTAACCCGCTACACCGTCGAGCAGGGGGTGGGGGTGGGGGTCACGGTCGGCGTGGGCGTGGGGGTCGGCGTCGGACTGGGGGTGGACGTCGAGTACGTCAGCCCGTAGCCGTAGTCGTACAGCGCCGGCTTGCCGTCCCCCGCGTTGATCGGCTGCTGGGCGAACTCGCGCATCCAGGTCATCGGCAGCTTTCCGGTCGGCGCGTAGTCGCCGAACAGCACGTCCGCGACGCCGCCGCCCTCGGTGCCGGGCAGCCAGGCGGCCACCAGCGCGTTCCACCCGCCGACCTGCGAGGCGATGTCCATCGGCCGTCCGGACACCAGCACGACGTTTCACACTCGCCCGCGCGCCTGGGCCAGCGCTGACCAGAGACCCGCGGCAGGCACCCCAGCCGACGGCCGACTCCGTCCCAGGACCGATCGCATCGTAAGTCCAGGCTGAGGCGAAGGGGGCGAGCGGACCTCTCGAAGCCGCCCTACACGCGGAAAGTCCCCCGCCATAATGACTCCATGCGTGCCCCCAAGCGCCGTCGCCCCCTCCGGAGGAGTCTGCTGTCGCCACCAGAAGACGTGTCTCTGGAGACGCTCGCCGAGCGTGTTTCCTATGTCGGCAGTGGCGAGCACAAGTCGTACCCTTCGTTCGCGGGGCAGCCGAAGTTACGGGCGGACGCCAGCAAATGTGATCCCAAGTTCACCGATCCGGTGGAGATCACCGGTTGGTTGCGAGAGACGATCGCGTGCGGCAACGTCGGCGCGCCTTGGGAGGGGGAGTTCCCTCGCTACGCATGGCACCGCCTGGATATGTGATTTACGAGGCGAGGCTGGTCAATCGGGAGCTCGGTCAGTACAAGGGATATCCGCTCGATCAAGATGAGTGGCCGGAGAAGCTCAACGAGATCAGTGAGGGCGGTGACCGATGACGACGGTTCCGGAGTTGAAGATCCGGTGGGAGTGGGAGACGGCGTCCTCGGTGCGCGGTCGGAGGAGCAGCCGAGGGATCCGGCCCGCTGGTCGTCATGCGACCGGGCCCTCCGGTTGGTTCGCAGCGGTTCACCCTTTCCCGGGCGCTCTGGCACTATCTGTGGGAACCGGAGCCGATCTTCCTCGTCACCACCGCCTACACCGACCGACAGAAGGTCGAGCGGGCATTCGCGGCCGAACTGCTCGCCCCGGCCGCGGGCATCAGTGAGCTTCTCGGCGACGCTCCCGAGGCGGCGGTGCAGGACGATCTGGAGGTGGTCGCCGAACACTTCCAGGTCTCACCCATGGTGATCAAGCACCAGTTGGATAACCAGTTGCTCGCCGTGTAGGACCTGCCCCGTCTCGTTCGCCTAGGCCGCGCGCTGAGCTGGGTTTATGTGGTGCTGGATGGAGGAACAGTGTCGAGGACGGCATTTCGGCCATTGGGGCACCGCGTCTGAGGGTGCCTCGGTGGGAGGCCCCCCGCTTCCTGCGTTGAGGGGTGATGGGGTGCGCCTGCTGGAGGGCCGGATGTTCCTGACCCGGGCGCTGGGGTCGTCCGTCTCGTTGCTGCGGGACGTGCTGCCCGATCCCCTCCGGGACCTCCTTCCGTGCCCTCGCAGGATCGTCACCTGCCCCGGAGGGCTGCGGATCGACCTGCACGCCATCGGCGCCCCGGGCACAGGGGACGCGGCGTGGGGGCTGGAGGAGCGGCTGGGCGCGCTGCCCGGCGTCGAACGGGCAGAGGTCAACGGCCGTCTCGGCTGGGTCTTCGTGCGGTGCGACCCCGGCGCGGTCGACCAGGACGAGCTACTGGCGATCGTCACGGAGCTGGAATCGCAGGAGGAGAGGGCGCACCAGTCGCCGGTCCGCCTGGTCGAGGAGCACATGCGCGCGACGATCCGGCTCGCCGCGGGCGTCACCGCGCTCGGGCTGGTGGCGGCAGGGAGACTGGCGAGGATACGGGGGCTTCATCCGGTCGTGCCCGCCGTGTCGCACCTGGTGAACTCCACCCCGTTCCTGCGTGAGCGACTCGACCTCGTTCTCGGCCGAGGGCCCGCCAACGCCCTGTTCACCACGGTCAACCTCGTCTCCCAGACGCTCACGCTGCGACCGCTCGGACTGGTCGCGCAGGCGTCGGTGTCGCTGTGCCGGTATGTGGAGGCGACGACCGAGCGGCGTGCCTGGGAACAGCTGGAGGAGCGGCTGGCGGACAGGCCCGGCGGCTACCGTCACATCAGGGCGGCCGCCCGGCCACGCCGGGAGCACCTGCCGCACGGACCCGTCGAGCGGTACGCGGGAGTGGCAGGACCGGTGGCCGTCGCCGCCTACGGGGTGGCGCGGATCGCCTCTCCGGGCACCGGGCGCGCGCTGTCGATCCTCGTCTCGGCCACGCCGAGGGCCGGTTACATGACCCGGGAGGCGTACGCGGGGGCGGTCGGCCGCGCGCTGTGCGCGCGTGACACGATCGTCCTGGACGCCGGTGTGCTGCGCGCGATGGACCGGATGGACACGGTGATCCTCGACGCGGACTCCCTCACCACCGGCTCCTGGAGCATCGACCGGGTCGAGCCGCTCGGGGAAGGCGTGAAGACCGGCGAGCTGTACGCCCGGCTGTACTCCCTCGTCGACTTCGCGGACCCCGGAGGGAACCGGTCCAGCGACGGCTGGTCCACCGCACCGCTCGCCGACCTCGCCAGCCTGCCCCCCGCGCACGCGGCCGTATGGCGGGAGCGGGGCCTGCGCGCCATCGAGGTGCGCAGGAACGGCACGCCGATCGCCGTCGTCGGCCTGGCGCGGGAGATCGATCCGCTGGCCGTGGCCATCGTCGCGGCGGCGAAGGCCGCAGGCACGGTGATGCTGGCGGGGGACGAAGGACTCGCCCAGCGGCTCGCGATCGGACAGGTGCTCCCCGGCGGCGCCGAACTGGCCGAGCGGGTGCGCGACCTCCAGACGCGGGGCCATGGCGTGGTCGTGGTGTCACGAGGCGCGCGGCAGGCGCTGGCCCAGGCGGACATCGGCGTCGGTGTGGCGGACATGGCCGAGGCGGACGTCCCGTGGGACGCGGACGTCGCCGGCGAGCCTTCCGGCGTCCACCTGTTCCTGAACTGCCTGCCACGGGCGGTGGGCGCCAGCCGGAACGGCGTACGGCTCGGCGCCATGGCGGCGGTCGTCGGCGGCCTGCTCGCGATGGCCGGGCCCGAGGCGACGGCGCTTCGCCGCGCGCACTACGTCAACGCCTTCGTGTCCCTGGCCGCCGTCAGCCTGGGCGAGTGGGCGGGCCGCGCCGCCGCTCGGGTGCCGACCCCGCTGCGCGCCGACGCCACCCCCTGGCACGCGATGTCGGTCAAGGAGGTGCTGTCGCGGCTCGGCTCGTCGTCGGAGGGGATCCCCGACGCCGACGCCGTACGGCGCAGGCACGAGGCGGGGACCACCGAGGCCGAGGGGCCGCAGTCGCTCGCGCAGACGACGGTGGAGGAGCTGGCGAACCCGCTCACTCCCGCGCTCGCCGCCGGCGCCGGGATCTCGGCCCTGGTGGGCTCGGCGCTCGACGCGGTGATGATCAGCGGGGTGATGGTCATCAACGCCTTCCTCGGGGGCGTGCAGCGGTTCAGGGCCGACCGGGCGCTGCACCGCCTGACCGAGGCCACCGAGGTCCACGTACGGCTGCGTCGTCCTGGCGGCGTCGAGGCCGCGACCCGGGAGGATCTGGCCCCCGGCGACGTGGTGGAACTCCGCGCGGGCGACGCCGTGCCCGCCGACGCGCGCGTCATCAAGGCGGTCGGCCTGGAGGTGGACGAGTCGACGCTCACCGGAGAGTCGCAGCTCGTCACCAAGACGGCGGCGCCGACCGTCGCCGCGGCCGTCGCCGACCGTACCTCCATGGTCTACCAGGGCACCACGGTCGCCGCGGGCAGCGGGCGGGCGGTGATCGTGGCGACGGGCGACCTGACCGAGGCGGGTCGCAGCGCCAGGCTCGCCGGGGAGCCGAGCCCGCCGACCGGAGTGGAGCTGCGGCTCCGCGAGCTGAGCCGGCGGATCCTGCCGCTCTCGATCGGCGCGGGAGCCGTCCTGCTGCTCACCGACCTGCTCCGGGGACGGCCGCTGGCCTCGGCCCTCGCGCCCGCCGTCAGCCTCACCGTGGCCGCCGTGCCCGAGGGGCTTCCGTTCGTCGCCACCGTGGCCGAGCTGGCCGCGGCGCGGCGGCTGTCGAAGCGGGCCGCGCTCGTACGGAACCCCTCCACCATCGAGGCCCTCGGGCGCGTCAACGTGCTCTGCTTCGACAAGACGGGGACGCTGACCGAAGGGCACATCAGCCTGCGGTACGTGTCGGACGGGCGTGCGGGCCGGCCCGTGGAGGAGGCCACGGAACAGCTCAGGCGGATCCTCGCCGCGGCCGTCCGGGCGAGCCCGCTGTCCGGCGGGGGGCGCGTGATCGCCCATCCCACCGACCGCGCGGTCCTCGACGGGGCCCAGCGGCTGGGCGTCACCCCTGCGGAAGGGTCGCGGACCTGGGAACGCGTCGACGAGATGCCCTTCGAGCCGGGGCGGGGCTACCACGCGGTTCTCGGCCGTACGGAGCGGGGGCACCTGCTGAGCGTCAAGGGCGCCCCCGAGATCGTGCTCACGCACTGCGACAAGGCGCTCAGGGGGTCCAAGGTCGTCCCTCTCACCAAGGCCGGGCGGCGGGAGCTGGAGCGCGAGGTCGACAGGCTGGCGCACCAGGGCTACCGGGTGCTCGCCGTCGCCGAGCGGCCCGCCTCCGACCGGGGCGACCTCGACGAGTCCCGTATCGACGACCTGTGCTTCCTGGGCTTCCTCGGCCTGGCCGACCCGGTGCGGCCGACGGCCAGGGAGAGCGTCAGCCGGCTCGTCCGCGCCGGGGTACGGATCGTGATGGTGACCGGAGACCACCCCAGCACCGCCGAGGCCATCGCGGCGGAGCTGGAGGTCCTGAACGGCGGGCGCGTCATGACCGGCCCCGAGCTGGACGGGCTCGACGACGACACGCTGACCAAGGTCCTGCCTGAGGTGGCCGTCTTCGCCCGCACCACCCCGGCGCACAAGGCCCGGATCGTCACCTGCCTTCGCCGGGCCGGGGAGGTCGTGGCCGTCACGGGCGATGGCGCCAACGACGCGCCCGCGATCCGCATGGCGGACGTGGGGATCGCGCTCGGCTCCCGCGCCACCCCCGCCGCCCGCGCCGCCGCCGACCTCGTGGTGACCGACGACCGCATCGAGACGATCGTGGACGCGATCGTCGAGGGCAGGGCCATGTGGAGCTCGGTCCGCGACTCGCTGAGCATCCTTCTCGGCGGCAACGTCGGGGAGATCGTCTTCACGGTGGGGTCCGGCCTCCTCGCGGGCGGGAGTGCGCTGAACGCCCGCCAGCTCCTGCTGGTGAACCTGCTCACCGACATGGTGCCCGCCCTGGCGGTCGCCGTACGGCCGCCCGCGTCGACCGACCCGGAGAAGCTGCTCGCCGAGGGCCCGGAGGCCTCGCTCGGCGCGTCGCTGACCCGGGACATCTACCTGCGCGCGGTCGTCACGGCGAGCGCCGCCACCGCGGCCTGGCTCGCCGGCCGGCTGACCGGCACCCGGGGACGTGCGGACACGATCGGGCTGGTCGCGCTCGTGTCCGCGCAGCTCTTCCAGACCGTGGCGGGAGGCGGGCGTGACAAGGTGGTCGTGCTCGCCTCGCTGGCGTCGCTCGCCGTGCTGTGGCTGGTGGTCACCCTGCCGGGCGTCAGCGGGTTCTTCGGCAGCCGGCCCCTCGGACCGGTGGGCTGGACCATCGCCCTCGGCAACGCCGCCGCCGCGACGCTGCTCGGCGCGGCCTACCAGCGGATGAGGGAGTCGGCGGCCCGCGCCCCGGCGGAGAGGCCGGCGACCACGGAGGGTCAGCCGTCGTATCTGTAGTAGCCGACGAGGTCGGGGAGCAGGGTCACCCGGTCGGTGCGGACGGTGGTGCCGGTGCGGAGGGCGTTGATCATCTTCCCGCCGCCGATGTAGATGCCGACGTGGTGGGTCTTCACCGTCCGCTTGCGGATCTTGCCGTAGAAGACCAGGTCGCCTGGCCGGGCCTTCACGGCCGGGATCCTGCGCAGGAGGCGGACGTGGTCGTCGGTGGTGCCGTTGCCCAGTACGTCCTTCTGGTAGGCGAGCTGGTACACCCATCGGGCCAGTCCCGAGCAGTCCAGGCCGCGGGTGGTGGCGGCCGGGCACGGCTTCACCGAACCCTTGTAACCCTGGCAGGTGCCGAGCGAGGGGCCGGGCCGCGCCGCGTGCCCGCCGCCCCAGACGTACGGGATCTCCCCGCCGGGCCACCGCGACTGCTCCTGGCCGCGCTGGATGGCCCAGGCGATCTCCAGCACCCGGTTGGGCTCACCGTGGAGCAGGGGCGCCGATCCCGCCGCGCACGCGAGAACGCCCGCCACGACGGCCAGCCGGACAGCCCGTGTCATGGGAACCCCCGTTCCGCTCGGTATGCGACTCAACCATTCTGTTTGACTATCGGCGGATGTGAGCGCTTTTGCCCAGCGATCACGCGTCTGCTGCCGGGAGCTGGAGGCTGGGAAAATCCTGAGATAGGACGCCCATAAGGTGCATATCGGTACCCTCGGAGGCCACGCAGCCGAGTAGGGGAGAGTGCCGGTGATCAGATCCGTCGTGCGGAAGCACCTGTTCTTTGGCCTCGCGCTCGTCGCGGCGGCGCTCGTACGGCTGTGCGCGATGCTCGGCTACCGGCGGGCGATCTGGTTCGACGGCGACTCCTACTCCTACGTCTCCGGAGCGCTGGAGCTGTGGCCGAGCCGGTCGCGCAGCTCGGGATACTCGCTGTTCCTCTGGGCGCTGGAGCCGTTCCACAGCACCACGCTGGTCGTCGCCCTCCAGCACCTGCTCGGGCTGCTGTCCGCCGTCGTGGTCTACGCGCTCCTGCGCAGGTACGGCCTGCCCGGCTGGGGCGCGACCCTGCTCGCGGCGCCCCTGCTCCTCGACGCGTACCAGATCCAGCTCGAACACATGATCATGGCGGACGTGCTGTTCGCGACGCTCCTGGTGGTGGCCGCCGCGATCCTGCTGTGGCGCCCGGTGCTCACGGTCCCCTGGGGCGCCGCCGCCGGGGCGCTCCTCGGGTGCGCGGCGGTCATGCGCACGGTCGGGGTCCCGTTGCTGGTCGTGGTGGTGGTCTGCCTGCTCCTGCGCCGGGCCGGGTGGCGGGGCGTGGTCGCGGCGGCGCTCGCCATGGTCGTCCCCCTCGGCGCCTACGCCACCTGGTACCGCGCGGAGCAGGGCAGCTTCGGGCTGAGCAGCGCCGACGGCACGTACCTGTGGGCGCGGACGATGACCTTCGCCGACTGCTCCGAGATCAGGCCGCCGGCGGCCGTGAGGTGGCTGTGCCCGACGGTCCCGGTGGACGAGCGGATCGCCGCCTCGCGCTACATCTGGACGCCCGGCTCGCCGGTACGGCGGATGCCGATGTTCAGCGACGAGGCCAATACCCTCACCCGCCGGTTCGCGCTCCACGCCATCGAGGCGCAGCCGCTGGACTACGCGGTGACCGTCTTCCGGGACGCCGTCAAGGCCTTCTCCTGGACGCGGCTGCCGCACCCCTCCGCGAACCTCGTGAAGTCCTACGAGTTCGCCGGCACCCAGACCACCCTGCCCACCTACGAGGTGAAGGACGACCTCACCGCCGCCGAGGCCGCGCGTGACTACGAGGACGGGCCGGCGCAGACCCGGGTCGTACAGCCGTTCGCGGGCGCGATGGTGGCCTACCAGAGGTGGATCCACGTGCCGGGACCGCTGCTGGGCGTCCTGCTGGCCGTGGGGCTGGCGGGCGTCGTCCTTCAGGCGCGGCGGCGGCGGGCCGACGCGCTCCTCGCCCTGGCGAGCGGGCTCGCGCTGCTGGTCCTTCCGGCGATGACCGCCGACTTCGACCACCGTTACGTGCTCATGGTCCTGCCCTTCGCCGTGCTCGCGACCGGCCTGGCCTTCTCCCGCACGCGGGAGGAAGGCACGCTCCCCCCGGGGTCCGGTGCCGGGGAGAGCGTGGCCGATCGCCAGGCCGAGGTGCGGCCCGGCCGTTGAGGATGATGGTCAGGAGCAGGTCTGGCCGTTGGCGCCGCTTTTCGGTGGTGGGGACTGCCCGGCCGGGCCTTCCTGAGGCCCGGCCGGGCCGTGGTCTCGCGCTCCCAGGGCAAATCGAGACCACGGTCGAGGGGGCTAGGCGGGCGTGCAGGTCACGGAGGCCGGGACTCCGTTGGCGCCGCTCAGGCTCGCGATGAAGCCGAACGACGTGGACCCGCCGGCCGCCAGGCCGCCGTTCCAGTTGAGGTTCCTCACCGACACGGCCGCTCCGGTCTGCGTGTGGGTGGCACCCCAGATCTGTGTGATCGTCTGGCCGCTGGGGAACGTCCACGCCACGGTCCAGGCGGTGATCGCCGTGCTGCCGCTGTTCCGCACCGCCACGTCGGCCTGGAAACCGCCCTGCCACGTGCTGGTGACCTTGTACGTCGCCGCGCACGCGGTGCCCGCCGTCGGCGTCGGGGTCGGCGTCGGGGTCGGGGTCGGGGTGGGAGTCGGGGTGGGAGTCGGGGTGGGCGAGGGGGTCGGCGTGGGCGTGGGGGTGGGCGTCGGGCTGGGGGTGGGCTGCGCGCCCGGCGGGTCGCCCCAGATCTTGGTGCCGCCCGAGTACAGCGGGATGTTCTGCACGGTGACCGGGGTCGAGCCGGGAGTGGTGGCCACGCCGGTGTACGACCAGTCGTTGGATGGATCCCAGGACCCCGACGAGCTGGCGATGCGGAACTGCGCCTCGCGCCGCGACTCCGACTGGCCGGCGGGCGCGATGGCCGTGCCGGAACAGTCGATCGTGACGTAGTACACCTTGCCCGACACCAGGGTCGGCCCGGTCGGCGGCTTGCACTGGGTGTAGGCCGAGGACAGCGTGATCTGGCTCGGCGTGGTGTCGCCGTCCAGCGTGAAGTAGTACCGGAAGGCGCCGTCCGTCAGCGCGCGGGCGGGCCACGCCGAGTGGTTCACGACCAGCGCCTTGATCTCGGTGTAGGTCGTGCCGGTCGAGTTGACCGAGGCCTGGAGGTAGATCTCCGGTCCGTCGGGCTTCTCGGCGACGGGGAAGTTCGTGAGCGGGGCGCCGCCGTACTCCTTGTAGAGCCGGGCGAGCGCGCCGGTGAAGGCCGCGTTGTAGTCGGTCGCGACCTCGTTCATCACGTAGTCGCTGCGGCTGTCGGTGTAGGCGTCGTTGGCGGTCGTCGGCCCGCCGACCAGCGCGCCGTACAGGATGTGCCTGCTGTCGGCCGGCTCGTTGAGGTTGTTGGACCAGGAGCCGTGCGCCGTGCGGTGGTGCGGGTTCCGCGGCGGGTTCGCGCCGAAGCCGATCATGTAGGAAGACTTGCGAGGGTTGTCGCCCAGCGCGTAGTTGATCTGCCTGACCCCGAAGTCGTGATATCTCGCCTTACGGGTGGCGTCGGTCAGCCAGTCGCTGTAGATGAGCGCGGTGAACGCGGTGTTGGCGGCGTAGCGCAGCGAGCCCCACTGGTCGAGTACGGCCTCACCGCCCGGCGAGTAGTTCACCTTGGCGCCGTTCACGCCGACGGTCCACCAGTCGAGCCAGCGGTTGGCGTCGTCCACGTACTTCTGCTTGCCGGTGAGCTTGGCGAGCAGCACGTACGCGCCGTACGACTTGTCGTCCCAGGCGATCGTCCACTTGTAGGAGCGGGTCGTGCTCTGCGGCTCGGTGCCGAGGTTGTCGTAGTACGTCTCGGCCTTGGTCAGGTACGACGCCTCGCCGGTCGCCCGGTAGAGCCAGATCGCGCCCCAGACCAGCTCGTCGTTGTAGCCGCTCCACGACTGGTAGTACCCGGCCGCGTCGGTGATGCAGTCGCTGTACTTCTTCCTGACCGTGTCGGCGAAGGTGTAGAGCTGCCTGGCGTGCGAGACCAGAGTGTCGGCGTAGGCCGCGTTCGTCGGGCGGAAGACCATCGAGGAGGCCGCCATCGCCGCCGCCGTCTCGCCCGCGAGGTCCGATCCGCCGCACGTCGCGTCGATCTTGTACGAGGGGCGGCTCATCGGCATGACCTCGGCCGGGCCCCACCACGCGTGGTCGGTTCCGCCGTTGCCCACCTGGCCGTAGAGCACGTTCGGCGAGGGGTGCGCCTTGATGAGGTAGTCGTTGACCCACTTCAGGTTGTCGAGCAGGTAGGGGAGCTGTCCCGAGCTCTGGTAGGCGTCACGGTACTCGACGCCGCCCCAGGCGAGCATGGTCGCGCTGGCCGCCATCGGCAGGCCGAACTTGACGTGGTCGCCCGCGTCGTACCAGCCCCCGGTGAGGTCGAGCCCGGCGTCCTTGCCGTCGTTCATCCCCGAGTCGCCCCGCCACGTGACGCGGTTGGCCGCCGGAAGGTCGCCCGAGCGCTGGGCCTCGTAGAAGAACAGCGACTTCTGCAGCGCCTCGCCGTAGTTGAAGGCGGGCGCCGCAGCCGCCGAGGACGTGAGCACGGGGAAGATGGTGGCCGACGCGACGAGGATCGCCAGGCCGGTGAGCGTGCGTCTGAGGGACATCGATCGCCTCTCGGGCTGGAAACGCTGGTGGAGCTGACAGCGGAGCGGTCGTGAGATGGGGGCGAGCGGGGTGCGGTGGGGGTCAGGCCCACCGCACCCCGCCCATCGAGAGGGTGTGGTGGCGTGTCAGGCGCCACCGCACTCCGCCCTTCAGGGGGTGCGGTGGTGTGTCAGGCACCACCGCACCCGGGCCGGTCGGATCAGGGGAAGAGCCGGCCGTACTCGGCGAGGGCGATGGCGACGTCGGCCTGCGCCCAGAACCGGTGGTAGTTGAACGTCGGGGCCGGAGCCGTGCCGTTCAGGTAGTTCTGCACCTTCGGCCAGTCCGGGTCGTTCTTGTACCAGGACCGGATGGAGATGAAGGTCGAGCTGGAGTTGATCGGGTCGCCGTTCGGCATCTTGCCGGTCCAGCCGGCCGGGATGTAGATCGGGTCGTCGAGGCGGTTGTAGTCGGCCTTGGTCTCCGGCACCGAGACGCCCTTGGCGTCCTGGTTGTTGGCCCAGATGCCGTCGAGCAGGGCCTTGGCCATGTTCTTCGCCGCCGTGTTGTTCGCCTTGGCGGCGTAGTACATCAGCACCTTGGCGTAGGCGCCTGCCACGCCGACGTCGTTGGTGTAGTCGGCGATCGTGACGTGCAGACCCGTGTTCGGCGTCGGGGGGTTGGTCCAGGTGTTCGGCTGGCCGGTCCACCGCAGCGTCGAGGGGATCTGGAAGGTGCCGTTGGCGTTCACCGTGGTGTTGGCCATGGCCCAGGCCACCCACTTGTCCAGGACGGACTTGGCGGCGGTGTTGCCCGTGGCGTAGTAGAGCTCGGCCACCCGCTCCATCGTCCACGCCTGGAAGCCGAACCACTGGTTCGACGGCGGGTCGTGGTAGACGGGCTGCCAGTCGTACGCCATGCCGTAGAAGGTCGGCGTGCCGGTCGGCGGGGCCGCGTAGTGACCCTGCCAGCTGTTGGTCGCGCCGCCCGCGATGGCGCCTTCGGCGGACTGCAGCCACTGGTAGAACTCAAGCTGCCGCGTCAGGCTGGTGCTCCAGTCGGCCACGGCGGTCGCGCCCTTGGGCTTGAGCGCGTCCACGTTCGACAGGGCCCAGGCGGCGAGCGGGTTCTGGTAACCGGAGTGGTTGTGGCTGGAGCCGATGCGCCAGGCCCAGCCGGCGGAGGTGTCGGACGCGCCGCCCCAGGCGTAGTACCAGGAGAGCAGGTAGGCCGAGCTGTCCTTGCCGGTGCCCGCCGCGCAGGAGGTGCTGGTGCAGCCCTCCTTCTTGAAGTACTTGTCGTACATCGCGTAGCGGAGGTAGTCGCCCATCTTCGCGGCCTTGGCCACCGTGGCCGAGACCTGCGAGCCCTTGCCCTGCGCGGTGGCCCACGTGTACGCCCAGTAGGCGGCCTGGACGGCGCGCGCGTCGGCGTCGGGGGCGTTGGTGTACTTCCACTGCTTGGCGTAGGAGCTGTCACCGGTGAACAGGTCCAGGTAGCCGTTCGGGCCGCCGAACTTGAAGGTGTCGCACGACGGCTGGGGCACGGTCTCGAAGACCGACTCCTCAGGCCCGCGCTGGTAGGTGTTGATGTAGGCGGGCTTGGTGGTGCCGTCGCCGCAGCGGCCGAAGCCGTAGGTGTTGTCGACGTCGAGCAGCCAGTGCATGCCGTACACGTCGCTGGTGCCGTACGCGTTCTTCAGCTCGCCCGCGATGGGGTCGACGCCGACCGAGACGTTGCCGTCCAGCTTCGACGGGTACTGCTTGATGTCGTCCCACTCACCGGCGTAGGTGGCCGGCTTGCTGGCGTTGTAGAAGGAGTTCGTCGGCTGGTCGGCCGTGGCGGGGATGATGTACTTCTCCATCGTCGCCCAGGCGTCGTTGAACCTGGTCCACGTGCCGGTGACCTGGCCGTACACCGCCTCAAGCCACAGCATGTAGCTGAACGCCTCGGAGGTCGTCTCGTGGCCCTGGTCGGGCGCCTCGACCATCAGGGTCTCGACCGAGTGGTACGGCACGCCCTGCGGTGAGAAGTACCCGTTGGCCGGGTCGTGCAGCTTGTTGTAAAGCGTGGTGAAGCGCGTGATGTACTCGTTGCCGCCGGTGGAACCGTCGTTGTCGGCCTCGGTCGCGGTGACCGAGCCGGTGGTCCATCCGGACGCCGCCGAGTTGAACGTCGCCGTGCCCGCCGTGGTGTCGGCGTCCTCGGCCGCTGCGATGGTGACGGTCTGCGCCGTGTTCCAGTTGGCGGTCGTGAACGTCAGCGAGCCGCCCGACTGCACGGTGAGGTCGGGGTCGCCGCCGCTCGCCTTCGTGGTCGTCACGGTCACGTTGGCCGTCGGGGCCTTCGAGAGCTTCACCGTGTACGTCGCGGTGCCGCCCTCGGGGACGATGATCGTGGTCGGGCTCACGACGATGGTGGAGGCCGTGGTCCCGCTCACCGTGATGCCGACCGGGGTGGACGTGGTGGCCGCGCCGGCGTTGTCGGTCGCCTTGGCGGTGAGCGAGTAGCTGCCCGCCGCGACTCCGGTCCAGCTGTAGGTGTAAGGAGCGGTGGTGTCCGTGCCCAGCAGCGTGGTGCCGTTGTAGAAGTCGACCTTGGAGACCGTGCCGTCGCTGTCGGCGGCCGTCGCGGCCAGGTTGACCGTGGCGGGCGCGGTGAAGGTCTGGCCGGCGGTCGGTGAGGTCAGGCTCACGGTGGGCGGCTGGTTGACGGGGGTGCCGCCGTTGCAGGCGACGCCGTTGACCGTGAAAGCGGTCGGCTTACCGGCGTAGGTGCCGGTGTAGGAGCCGTTGAAGCCGATGTCCGTCGACTGGCCGTTGCCGAGGGCGCCGTTCCAGCTCAGGCTCTTGGCCGTCACGTTCTGGCCACTCTGTGTCCAGTCGGCGCTCCACCCCTGGGAGACCTTCTCGTTCCCGGGGAGGGTGAAGGTCAGGGTCCAGTTGGTCCAGGCGTCGCCCTTGTTGGTGACCTTGAGGCTGGCGCCGAAGCCGCCGCCACCCCAGTTGTTGTCGACATAGTCGACCGTGCAGGCTACGGCCGCGGAAGCCGGTACGGAGGCCAGGACGGTGAAGAGGCCGGCCGCCAGGCTGGTCAGCGCGACCCACACGCCACGTCTTTTCATCCGTGAACGTGGGAGCGCTCCCGCCCCTAACGATGATGTTGACATTCTGGACGTACTCCAAAGTGATGAAAGGCGATGGATGGTACAGAAGTTGGCGCAGCGTCGGTCTCGTACCGGGTGAGGATGGTGGTGTGATATGGGAGCGCTCCCACATCGGATTCTGGTGAGTACGACAAAGATGTCAATGACGTGTCAGGCAGATTTCAGCCCGTGGACACGCCTGGCCTCGCCAGCCTGCCCGTTCTTACGCGGGCCTTAGGCCTGGCGCCCGTCCGCTCCTGAAACTTTCAGGTCGATGATCCTCGGTCCGGGAAGCCCGCGCGGGCCCGGTCGCAGGTCGGTGGATCATGACAGGCCACCTGGTGGTGGCGGGGGAAGGACGTCCGGTGACCCCCTCCGGTTACGCAGCGAGTGTGAGATATGCCGCTTTGTCAGGAGGTGACTGATTCGGGTCCATGGGTACAAGGTGGTGTCATGAACAGAGTCGATCCGAGAAACCTGAGCGTGCGAGATCTGCGCGACGAGCTGAGAGAGCTCGAGGAGTCATGGACGGAGACGCTGCTGCGCGGTTCGGAGGACGCCCTGGACGACTTCGCGTCCCGCACGAGCGAGTTGGAGGAGGAGTTCGACCGCCGGCAGAGGGAGGACGCCCCGGCCGTGCCGGAGGAGACGGCCTCGGAGCGGACCGAGGGCGACGGCCCCGGCTCACCGCCGGCCCTCACCTGAGCCGGGCACAGGCGAATCCGAACACGAGAAAGCGGAAATCCGGGCGGCGGCGCCACGCCGGCGAAATAGCCGGGAAAAATGCCCTCGTAAGCGAGAGCCGTAACCCTCTGAGAATCACAGGCCCGGAAATGCGTGGGGCCCGTCCGGCGAAAGCGGACGGGCCCCACGGCTGTTTCAGGACCTCACGTCATCCGGTGACGCCGGCGTGCGGGCGCGGCTTGTAATAGTGGTGGTGCACGCGAGGCTTCTTGTGAGCCTTGTAATGCACCTTGTGGTGAACGGGATGGTGCCCGGACCCCGCGTGGTAGGTGGAGTGGTGCCCGCCGCCCCCGCCCTCGTGGATCACGCCGTGGAGCGTGTGCAGGGTCTGGACGGTGACGAGGCGACCGTGCTTCCTGTGATGGTGCTCCCGGTCCCCGCGATGGTTGAGGAGCGTCTTGTCAGGCTCGGCGTTCTCGGCCCCCTCCTTCGCCCCCTCCTTCGCCTTCTCCACACACTTCGGGCACGCGCTGTCGGGACCCACCCGCAGGACCAGCGGTGCCGAGTGGCTGGGGCTCAGCGTGGCCGTGCCGAGGTAGCTGGCGACGATCCGGCGCGCGCCTTCCGCCAGGTTCGGCTTGAGCGTGGCCTGCCCGCTCGCGTTGAGCGTCATCGTGCCCAGGCTGACGCCGTCGCTGGTGAAGATGACCTGGCCCGTCGGAATGGTCCCCCTGGCCGTTCTCACCGTCACGGTCAGGGTGATCGGCTTACCCTGGGACCCGGGGGTCGCGCACGACGAGGTCACGGTCGTGGTGGTGGGGATGATGGTCACAACCGGGCAGGCGGGCACGGTGATCGCGTCCGTGTCCAGGGTGACGGCGCCGTTGCGGGCAAGGACGCGGCCGTTCACGGTCACGCCGGTGGTCACGGTGATCGAGGTCAGCGCGAGGATGTTCCCGGCGAAGCTGGAGTTGGTCCCAAGAGTGGCAGAGCTGCCGACCTGCCAGAAGATGTTGCACGGCGAGGCGCCGTTGACGAGGGTCACCGTGCTCGCGGACGCGGTGACCAGCGTTGAGGCCGTCTGGAAGATGAAGACCGCGTTCGGGTCGCCTTGCGCGTCCAGCGTCAGCTTCCCGGTGATCTGGAAGGTGCCCGAGGCGGAGTTGTAGACACCGGGCGTCAGGGTGGTCCCACCCAGCTCCGTCGGCACCGTCGTGGCGGGAGTCCGCGAGGCGGCGTCGTTGTAGGCGGCGGTCAGGGAGACCTGCGCCGCGGCGGCGGCCGGGTCGCCCGCGTGCCTGGCTCCGGTGATGGTGCCGGGCGGAAAGCCGGTCACCGCCGTGCCGGGGCTGACGCCGAGATCCCCGGTGACGACCGTCGCGCCGGTGTTCGTGACCGTTGTCCCGGCCAGAACCCCGAAGGTCGAGGCCGCGCCGAGCGCGACCGGCGCGGCTTGGGCGCTCGCGGCATGCGGTGTCGCGACGACGACTCCCATCGCGACCATCGCCGGGAGAGCCGCTGCCAGCAAGGAACGGACGAAACGTCGTGGCCCGCGAGGCCGACTGGCATATTTCATAAAGCGGTCCTTTGCATTTGGTATTGCTATGTGAAAACGCATTGACGATGATGCGCCTCCGGATCCACCGTACTGACCGCCGGCGTCACCATCGTTATGCGACATGCGGAAGATTTAAATCCGGGCCCATCTGCCGATAAAAAGAAGATGTCACCCGGTGTTGGATGGCATGGGAGCTATTTAAGTGACGCGGTTTTTGTCCCGCGCGCGACATAAAGTTGGCTTTGGACGTGAAACGAGGGCGTGCCGGTTCTGGCACGCCCTCGTCGGCGTCGGCGGGCCCGCTGGGCCCGTGGGGGACCCGGGTTACGAGCAGATGATGTTCGACGGGCCGGGAGTGGAGGGTCCGTTGGCGGTGAAGCCCACGACGACCGACTGGCCGGGGGCGAGGCTCGCCGCGTAGGTCGGGGCCTTCGCCGTGAAGGTGGTGCCGCTCTGGGTGACCGTGGCGTTCCAGCCGCTGCCGAGGGTCACCCCGGACGGCATCGTCCAGCTCACGGACCAGTTGTTCCAGGTCGCGGTGCCGTTGTTCTTCACGGTGAGCCCGGCCTGGAACCCGCCCGACCAGGAGTTCGTCACCGCGTACGTCGTCCCGCAGGTGGTGGAGGTCGGGGTCGGGGTCGGGGTCGCCGAGGGTGAGGGCGAGGGGCTGCCGCCCCCGCCGCCGCCCGCGGGCGGGATGAGGTACGGCTGCAGGATGCTCTGCTTGGCCTGGTCGACGGTCGTCCAGTCGTCCTTCAGGATGCCGCCGGTGTCACCGGAGTTCGGGTTCCAGGACCAGTAGGTGAAGGACATGCCGTTCACGCCGGTGCCGGTGTACTTCATCAGCTCCTGGAGCCACACCTTGTCGATGTTGCTGGCCAGCGTGGTGCCGAACTCGCCGATCATGATGGGCGCGATGTTCTGCTTGTACAGGTAGCCCCAGAACTGGTCCCAGATGGCGGGCATGTTCGCCGGGTACGCCGGGTCGTCGAACCACGCCTGGTGGTAGACCGAGGTCGCGTACTCGTGGGGCGAGTAGACGAGCCGGTTGGCCACGTTCAGCCGCACCGGGAAGGCCCCGGCCTTGGAGAGGTTGCCGCCCCACCAGCCGCAGGGCTCGTCGGGGATGTTGTCCCAGGTGTTGGCGTTGCCACCGCTCGGGCAGCTCACGCCCTCCACGAAGATGAGCCAGTTGGGCTGCACCGACAGGATGGCGTTCCCGGCGCGCTCGGCTGCGAGCCGCCAGTCGCGGGCGGTGTCGCCGCAGCCCCAGCAGGAGCCGGTGCTCTGCGGTTCCGTGCCGTCGGCGTGCGGCTCGTTGTGCAGGTCGGCGCCGATGACGGTGGTGTTGCCGGCGTAGTGCTGCGCGAGCGACTTCCAGTCGTTGATCCACGTGGTCTCGGGGACCGCCGAGGTGTACCAGAGCGCGGTCTGCCCTGCCGAGGTGGGCCGGTGGCGGTCGAGGATGATGCGCATCCCCTTGCTCCCGGAGTACTCCACGACCTTGTCGAGGATCTGGATGGGCGACAGCCCGACGAGATCGGGGTTGGAGTAGGTGTTCACGCTGGTCGCGACCGCGCCGGGCTTGATGGCGTCGTCGGAGAACGGCACTCGGATGGTGTTGTAGCCGAGGCTCGCCATGAGGTCGAGCTGGCTCTTCCAGGGGTTGTTCGCCCACAGCCCGTGGAAGGTCTTGTTATCGGTTTCCATGCCGAACCAGTTGATGCCGGTCAGCCGGACGGTGGCGCCGGTGCTGTCGACGATCTTGTTGCCGCTGGTGTGGAGATAGCCCGTGCCGGTGCCGCCCGCCGCCTGGGCGGGGGCCGAGCCGAGCGTGACCGCCAGCGCGGTGGTGGCGGCGGTGGTCGCGACCACGGTGAGCGCGGCCTGCCACCTCCTGCCGCTCCATGGAGATTTCATCGGGTGCCCTTCATCAATGAGGCGAGGCGCGATGGCACCGCCGGGGGGCGTGGTGGTCGCGACCGGATGCGGCCGGGGTCGCCGGCCGGTGGCCGGACATGCCGGGCCGCGCTGTGCGACCGGGCCGCGCTCGTCATGCTTCGGCGCACTTTTCCGGCACGTCAACCGTGAGTGGAACCGTTCCCGCTATGACCTGCGCGGGCGTATGTAACTTTCATGCCGGGCGCCCGCGGCGGGGGGAAGGCCGTGAAACTTTCAGACCGCGCCGGCGGCCGGCCGCCGGGCACCCCGAAAGTTCTCCGTGGTCAAGGGATCGCCCGTCCTGCGGGCGCCTTCGTTCGCACCGGCGCCGCCCTTGTGGGAGCCGGGGACTTTCCCGAATCTGGGAGCGCTCCCACCGGTCCCCCGGTCGGGATCGCCGCCCTCACATCCGCTGGGAGATGAACCTGTGAGACCTCATCCGCGCCGCCCCGGCCGCCGTCCCTGGTCCGGCCTGGCCGGCGCCGTGACCGCGCTGCTGGTCGCCGCCGCCGGAGTCACGGCGACCGCCTCACCTGCCCTCGCCGCGGGCTCCCAGGTCAAGGTCAACCAGGTCGCGTACGTGCCCGGCGTGCCCAAGCGCGCCACCCTCGTGACCACCCAGGGCACGCCGTCCACCTGGACCCTGAGGAACTCCTCGGGGACGGCGGTCGCCACCGGCCAGACCACCGTCAAGGGAGCCGACGCGGACTCGGGCGACACCGTCCAGCTGATCGACTTCTCGTCGTACGACACGCCGGGCACCGGCTACACCCTGTCGGTCGGCTCGGAGACGAGCTATCCCTTCGACATCTCGGCCGACCCGATCAAGAAGCTCCGGTACGACTCGCTCGCCTTCTTCTACCACCAGCGGAGCGGCATCCCCATCGAGGCCGCCTACGTGGGCGGCACGTACGCCCGTCCGGCGGGGCACCTGAACGTCGCGCCGAACCAGGGCGACAACAACGTCGGCTGCCTGTCGAGCTGTGGGTACACCCTCGACGTGCGCGGCGGCTGGTACGACGCGGGCGACCAGGGCAAGTACGTCGTCAACGGCGGCATCGCCGCGTGGCAGCTCGTGGACGAGTACGAGCGCGCGAAGGCACTGGGCGACGCGACGGCCCTCGGAGACGGCAAGCTGGCCATCCCCGAGCGCGCGAACGGGGTGCCCGACATCCTCGACGAGGCCCGCTGGGAGGTCGCCTTCCTGCTGAAGATGCAGGTGCCGGACGGCAGGGCGAACACGGGCATGGCCTTCCACAAGATCCACGACGACCAGTGGACCTCCCTCGGCACCGCTCCCGACCAGGACGGCCAGCCGCGTCACCTCCACCCGGTCAGCACCGCGGCGACCCTCAACCTCGCCGCGGTGGCGGGCCAGTGCGCGCGCGTGTGGAAGACCCTGGACGCGGCGTTCGCCGCCACCTGTCTCACCGCGGCCGAGAAGGCCTACGCGGCGGCCAAGGCCAACCCGGCCGTGTACGCGCCGGCCACCGACAGCACCGGCGGCGGCGCCTACGACGACAGGAGCGTCACCGACGAGTTCTACTGGGCGGCGGCCGAGCTGTACGCCACCACAGGCAAGGACGCCTACAAGACGGACCTGACCGGCTCGTCGCTGTACAAGGGCAGGAGCTTCAACGCCAGGGGCTTCGACTGGGGATCGGTCGGGGCGCTCGGCGACATCACGCTCGCCATCGTGCCCAACGGCCTGCCCGCCGCGGACGTCGCGGCCGTCAAGTCGGCCCTCACCTCGACGGCCGACACCCTGCTGGCCCAGATGAACGGCCAGGCCTACCCCGCGCCGTACCGCGAGACCGACGGCACCTACGTCTGGGGTTCCAACGGCCTGATCGCCAACAACGGCATGGTCCTCGGGCTGGCGTACGACCTCACCCAGCAGGCGAAGTACAAGAACGGCGTCTTCGACACGGTGAACTACCTTCTCGGGCGCAACCCGCTGAACCAGTCGTACGTGGCGGGGTACGGCGAGCAGGCGGTGCAGAACGTGCACCACCGGTTCTGGGCCCACCAGTTGAACGCCTCCCGGCCGACCGCGCCCCCCGGAGCGATCTCCGGTGGCCCGAACAGCGGCCTGCAGGACCCGGTGGCGGCGTCCCGGCTCGCCGGATGCAAGCCCCAGAAGTGCTACGTCGACGACATCGAGGCCTATTCGGTCAACGAGGTGGCGGTCAACTGGCAGTCGGCCTTCGCCTGGCTGGCGAACTGGGCGGCGGAGAAGTCCGGGACCACGACCACCCCGCCGGGCGACACCCCGCCGACCGCGCCCGGCACCCCGGTGGCGAGCGGCGTCACCAAGAACGGCGCCACGCTGACCTGGACGCCGGCCACCGACGACAACGGCGTGGCCAGGTACGACGTGCTGCGCGTGCAGGGCGGCACCGCGACGACCGCGGGTTCGACCGCGACGACCACGCTGACGCTCACGGGCCTGACCCCCGCCACGGCGTACACGTTCGCGGTCGTGGCACTCGACACGGCCGGGCAGGTCGGGCCGAGGTCGGGAACGGTCACGGTGACGACGTTGCCCGACACCGGCGGCACCGCCGCCTGCAAGGTGACCTACAAGGCGAACAGCTGGGGCGGTGGTTTCACCGGCGACGTCGCGATAGCCAACACCGGGACCTCAGCCTGGTCGTCGTGGACGCTGAAGTTCACGTTCCCCGGCAACCAGAAGATCACCCAGGGCTGGTCGGCCAATTGGACGCAGAGCGGCGCCGACGTGACGGCGACGAACCTGTCATGGAACGGATCTCTGGCTCCCGGGCAGTCCACGTCGGCCGGATTCAACGGGTCCTACAGCGGGACCAACACCCCTCCGGCGGCCTTCACGGTCAACGGATCCACCTGTGCGATCGGGTAGATCATAGTCAGGACCCCGTAGTCAAGGACATTCAAACGGTCGCGGGACCCCTATTCATGAAAAGGGGTCCCGCGACCATTTCCGCGAATGCCGGAGAAAGTATTCGAGTAAAGCATGCGGTTTTGTCGCGCGCCGTTTTGGGCGGGATACAGGATATGGAGAACGGCCGCCGGGCCCGTGCCCGGCGGCCGTTCAGGCGGCCTTCTGGAGCGCGGCGCCGATCAGGGTGAGCCCCCGTGACAGCTCGGCGTGGACGCCGGGTGTCAGGCCCCCCTCGCGTGCCCGTTCGTCGAGCTTCCTGCGTACGCCCTTCAGCCCCTCGCCGGGGTCGCCCAGCGACTGCAGAAGGTTGTGGACCACCTGCCGCAGGTCGAGCGCGACGTCGGCGCGGATGGCGCCGGTCGTCTCGCCGGCCTCCAGGGTCGCGTCGAACCGTCCCACGGCCTGGGTGAGCGTCGGAAGGGCGCGGGTGCCGGCCGGGTCGGCCGTACGCTCCGCCCCGTCAGCGGCCGTACGTTCCGGCCCGGCCGAGGTCGTGCGTTCCGGCTCGGCGGGGGTCGTACGTTCCGGCTCAGCGGGGGTCGTACGTTGCGGCTCGGCGGTGGGCGGGTTCGACGAGCCGGAAGACCGCGAGGAGCCGGGCGACCTCGGCGGGGTGGAGGACCTGGACGGGGAGGGGGATCCGTCCACGGCCTCGCGCCCGCCGGCCTCGGAGATCGGCTCGGCCGGCGCGCCCGACCGCCGGCCGGTGCCCTCGGGAGCCGGTGTGCGGCTCGGCCCCGCCTCGGTGGACCGGCTGCTCACGGCCGCCGCGATCGGCGGTGGCAGGTCCGGCCGGATCCACAGCAGGGCGGCGGTCCAGGTGGCCAGCGCGGCGACCGCGACGGAGGCCATCCGCGCCCGCCGCATCCACGCGGCCGTCTCACGACCGGCGGCGACCGAGGCGCTCAGCGAGGCGGTGAGCGTCTCCGCCACGTGCTGTGCGCTTGGCCGATCGCCGGGCTCCTGGGCGAGGCAGCTCCTGCACAGCTCGGCCACCTCGGGCGGCAGGCCCGGCACCCCGCTCGGCGCCGGGGGAGGGCCGATGCGGCGGGCCGTCTCCAGCGCCTCCCAGGTGGTCTCCGGATAGGGGTGAGCGGCGGTGAGCATCTCGTAGAGGAGCACGCCGAGCGCGTACACGTCGACCGCGGGGTGCACGCTGGCGCAGGTCAGGCGCTCCGGCGCCACGTACGGCGGGGTGCCGAAGTCGGCCAGCCGCTTGTCGACCTGCTCGCCCACGAACGCCGCTATCCCGAAGTCGAGCAGCTTGGCGCCCTCGGGCGTGAGCAGGACGTTCTCGGCCGTGACGTCGCGGTGGACGATGCCGCGCTGGTGGGCGGCCGAGAGCACCAGCGCCACCCTGGCGCCGATGACCGCGGCCTCCCGCCAGGGCAGCGGGCCTTCGGTGATCCTCTCCGACAGCGGCCGGCCGTCCAGCAGGCGCATCACGACGTACGCGGCGAGCCGGCCGCGCGCGGTGACCGTCTCGCCGTAGTCGTACACCTCGATCGCGTCCGGATGGATCAGGCGGGCGGTCGCCCGCGCCTCCCTCCGGATGAGGTCGCGACCACCGTGGTCGCCTCCGACGCTGCCGTCCAGCACCTTGATCGCGACGGTACGGTGAAGCGACTGGTCGAACGCCCGCCAGATGGCGGACATCCCCCCCGACGCGATCTGCTCGACGAGCCGGTATCTGCGCGTGAGCACATCACCTTCCCGCATGCCTCCCGAATCAAGTTGATTCACGGACCACCAGCTCCGTGGGCAGAATCGGGTTGCCGTGCGGGACCTCGTCTTCGGAGGTGATCGACATGAGCAGCATCCTGGCCGCGAGCACCGCGAGCTCCTCGACCGGCTGGCGGACGGTGGTCAGCGTCGGAGAGGTGTGCCTGGCGAGCGGGGCGTCGTCGAACCCGACCACGGCCACGTCGTCGGGCACCCGGCGTCCCGCCCGCCGCAGCGCCTGCATCGCCCCCGCCGCCATCGGATCGGAGGCGGCGAAGACCGCGTCGAGGTGCGGCGAGCGCTGCAGGAGCCACTGCATGGCGTGCGCGCCCGACGCGTGGGTGAAGTCGCCGTACGCCACGGGGACGTCGCTCATCCCCGCCGCGTTGAGCGTCTTGAGGAAGCCGTCGAGGCGATCTCGCGCGCCGGGCAGCGTGGGCGGCCCCGCGATGACCGTGATCGCCCGCCGGTTGGTCAGCAGAAGGTGCTCGGCCGCCTGGCGGGCTCCGTCGAAGTTGTCCATGTCGACGAAGGGCAGATCGATGCCGTCCGGAGGGCGCCCGGCGCTCCGAACGGCGATCCCCGAGGCGGCCAGGGTGACCGCGAGGGGATGTCGTTCCCTGGCGCCCGCGAGCAGGACCCCGTCGAAGGATCCCGTCACGAGCGGGGGCGCGGCGATCGTCGAGGTCGCCGGTGTGGCGGTCATGACGACGAAGGGCACCCCGTAGCTGGTGAAGACCTCGTCCGCGGCGGACAGCAGTCGTGCGTAGAACGGTTCGGAGAACATGCGCTGGGTGTGCTCGCAGATCACCGCCGCGACAAGCTGATCTGACCGCCGGGCCGAAGTCCCGCGGGGCGCGCGGTGCCGCACGTAACCCAGACGTGACATCGCGTCATGGACCTGGCGGCGGGTGGAGGTGCTCACGCGGACGGATCCGGTGAGAACACGTGAGGCCGTGGCGGGGGAGACCCCTGCTTCGGCTGCTACCTGGGCAAGCGTGGGCTGGTCAGCCATCCGGCTTCCTCCGCTTTCAAGGTATATCGCGAAGGCGTGGGAGCGCTCCCATTACAATAACAGTGTTTCTTGCGTGTCAACAGATGTTTCCGATAAATGTTCCACGCCGATCTGGAGGCGATGTTACGGACATATTCCAGTCGAAGAAAGGTCCCAGTCAGAGTTTCCTGGTGAAGTGGGGGGACGCCGGGACCGGAGGCGCCGCGACGGGCGCGAGTGGCACACCCCGGCCTGCCTGCTCAACTCCGCGGGGCGGGGTGAGGCGACCGGCGGAGGCCGGTCGCCCGCGTTACCGGGATGTTACCCGGGGTCTCGTGTGGGACCGGTCGTTCTGACCGGCCCCTGGCTGGGTGATATGCCCACTCTGGGCATATTTATCGCCTTTAGTGGTTATTTAGCCGTTTTATGACGTATGTACGGGCTTGGTCATGCCGTACGCGTCGGCGATGAGCTCGTACGAGCGCAGCCGCGCCTCGCCCCCGTGGACCCCGGTGGTGATCATCAGCTCGTCCGCGCCCGTACGCTCGCGCAGCGCCGAAAGACCCGCGCGCACGGTGGCCGGGTCGCCGTAGACGACGTTCGCCAGCCAGTCGCGGACGAACTGCTCCTCGACGGGGCTGTAGGGGTACGCCTCGGCCTCCTCCGGCGTGGGAAGCGGAGCGGGCCGGCCGCGCCGCAGCCGCAGCATGCCGAGCGCGCCCGTGCGTGCCCTGCGAAGCGCCTCATCGGGCGTGTCCGACGCCACCGCGCTGACGCCGATCATCGCGTACGGCCTGTCGAGCACCGCGGACGGCGTGAAGGCCGAGCGGTAGATCTCCAGCGCGGGCAACGTGTTGGCCGCACTGAAGTGGTGAGCGAAGGCGAACGGCAGCCCGAGCAGCCCGGCGAGCTGGGCGCTGAAGCCGCTGGAGCCGAGCAGCCAGATCGGGGGGCGCCCGGAGCCGGGGGCGCTCGCCTCGCCAGGGACGGCCCGGATGCGCTCGTACTGGTGCCCGGCCGGGTAGTTGTCGTCCAGGAAGGCGATGAGCTCGGCGAGCTGCAGGGGGAAGTCGTCGGCGTCCGGGGTGGCCGTGCGGCGCAGCGCGCGGGCGGTCGCCTGGTCGGTGCCGGGCGCGCGGCCGAGGCCGAGGTCGAAGCGTCCGGGGTGGAGGGCGTGCAGGGTGCCGAACTGCTCGGCGATGATGAGGGGAGCGTGGTTCGGCAGCATGACGCCGCCCGAGCCGAGGCGGATGTCGCGGGTGTTCGCGCCGAGATGGGCGAGGAGCACGGCGGGGGAGGAGCTGGCGACGCTCGGCATCCCGTGGTGCTCGGCCACCCAGAACCGGTGGTATCCCCAGTCCTCGGCCCGCCGCGCGAGCTCGGTCGTCGTCCTCAGGGCGTCTGTGGGAGTGTCGCCATGGCCCACGGTGGCCAGATCGAGGATGGAGAGCGGGACGCTCGACTCACCACGGGCGACACCACGGATCAGATCACTCACAACCCAAAACAACCCAGGCTGAACAGGGGCTATTCCTGCCTCTTCCCACCTGTTCTCAGCCGGGTACGGCCACCCGCGGCGGCCGCACCCGGGAGAGACGGTGAGGCGAGGAAGATCTGGTCCGGGCCCGCGCCGTCCGGAGGCGGGCCGTCCGGGCCCGCGCCGACCGGGGGGTCAGGCCGGGGGCCGGTCGTTGGCCGGCACCGGGCTGAGCTCGGCGGTGCAGAACGCGCAGCGGCGGGCGTCGATCGGGATGTCGCTCAGGCACTCGGGGCACCGCTTCTCGGCCGACTGCTTGTCGCGGTCGAAGAAGCCGATCAGCCGGGTCATCGGCATGACGACCAGCCAGTAGATCACCGCGGCGATGATGAGGAAGGTCAGCAGGTGGTTGACGAAGTCGCCGTACTTGAACTCCGAGCCGTTGAGCGTGAAGGAGTACTTCGAGAAGTCAGGCTGTCTGCCGCCCGTGACGGCGCCGATCAGCGGTGTCACCAGGTCGGTCACCAGTGCCTGGACCAGCCCGCTGAATGTGGCGCCGACGACGACCGCGACGGCGAGCTCCACCAGATTGCCGCGCATCAAGAACTTCTTGAATCCGCCCATCTGTGTATCCTCCGGGGAAATCCTTCAGGGGGAAGGTCTCGGGCTACCGTACGTTCTTCCGCAAACGCGGCCAACGTAGCAGAGGTATGGGGCTTAGCGCCTGTCGGCCCCGAGCCGTTCGAGGTCGAACCGCCGTTCCTGGATGTCCGCGATGCTCAGCCTGAAGGAAAGCCGGCGGTATGGGCCGGGGGTTCGGTGTGAAGGACCGGCCAAGACCACCGCGATGCGCGAAGCCACGAAACGATCACTCGCCGGACTGTGGTGCACTCCGTGAGATTACAGAGGATAGGGCGCCGTGTTCCTGACTCATGCACCTTTTCGCTGATGACGCCCGATTCAATCGTGTTGGTGAGCTAGCCTGTGACCAACTTGATGGAAGAGTGCATTCTTCTATTGGATACGCACCCGCAAGAGGCTGACAGGTCACTCCTTACATGGTTTCGCCTGTACGGCCGGGAGCCAGAGCCGAGGGGCGTAGTTGAAATTTCGAAGGACACTTCAGGGCCTGCTGATACTGGTCATCTCCATGGCTGGTTTCTTCGTGGTGGTCGCCTCCCCTGTGATCATCGATGAGTTCAGTTCTCCGGAGAGGATCGGAGTATTGGATTGGGTGCGGTTAAGTAATATTGGACAGACCTATGGTGCGGTCGCCGCCATATTCTCTGCCCTTGCCCTTATCGCCGTCACGGTGTCACTCGTGATACAGGCCGGCGAGGCCAAGTCAAACAGGCTGCAGGCCGTGCGAGGTCATCACTCAGACTTGCTGAGGATGGCCATCGATGATCCAGCGTTGTATATGCCTTTCCTGGGCCTTCCCGATGAAATGGAGGTGGACATCGCTCGGCGGCACGTCTACGCGGTCCTGCAGATGAATTACTTTCGGATGGCATACGAGTCGCGCATCGTTTCTGAAGGGTCGCTACGAGGAGAGCTTCTCGCCGAGGCATTTCAGGTCCCGTTCATGCGGGACTGGTGGCGGGGCGCTCGTTCGGCGTGGAAGCTGGGTACCAGAGGGACGATCAGGCAACGGAGGTTCTTCAAGATCGTGGACTGTGAGTACGCGAAAGCGCTCGCGTCGACCGTGAAGGCGTCCCAGGATGTCCAGCCAGGTGAGCTGGGCGTTGACGCCGAACCGGCCACTCTGTTCCGCCGTAGCGTCTATAGGGGAATTCTCTGGACGGTTATGCTGAGCGGTGTCGTGTATATCCTCAAGAAGCTGGCCAATGATTCTACGGAAAAGAGCCGAGATGGGATGCGATGACCATCTCGGCTCTTTGTCTAATCGGATCTTACTGCTCGACGAGACGTTGCATATCAAACTCGCCGTTCTTCGCGCCGTTGATGAAAGCCTGCCATTCGCTTTCGGTATAGAGAAGCACAGGGCTGCAAGGGTCCTTCGAGTCTCGAACGGCGACCATCCCGTCCGTAACTGCGATGGCCACGCAGTTCGAGGTGTTGCAATCCCTGGCTACACGCCATGCGAGGTCAGTGTACCTCGTGGTCGGCGAGAACCTCATTGATTCTCCTGATGGCTGGTTGACTTGATAGGGGCACCTCAGACTGGTACCCATATCCGGCATTATGCCATCAAGTGAGTGTACGAACGTGAGCGCCATGCCGCTTGATCACGGCGCGTACTTCTGGTTGACTTCTGCGATCAGCGCCATGGAACCCTCTGGATCGAGGCTCACCGCCATAAGGCGTTCGACCGCCTCTCTGAACATGGCGAGATCGGTGGGCCTGTCAAAATATTGAAGCTGGGTCAGGGCTTCCGTGTATACGATGTCCGGTACTCCAGGATCGAACATCTCCAATATGGTGAACGCACTGTTGAACCCAATGTGCGCCCCGACGCTGAATGGGATGACCCTGGTGGTGATGTGGGTTGGCCGGGCAATCGCGACGAGGTGCTCCAGCTGGCCGTACATCACCTCCCTGCCGCCGATCGAGCGATGAAGAACTGACTCGTCGAGAAGAACGGAATAAGTGGGAGCGTGTTCTTGATGAAGAACTTCCTGCCGTTTCATGCGGGCACCTACGCGCTCCACGAGCACTTTTTCTTCGATACCCGGGAGGACACCCCGGATGATCGCGCTCGCGTAATCCGGCGTCTGTAGCAGGCCGGGTACGGCGCACGTGTCGTAGCTCGTGATCGATGAGGCCTCTGCCTCCAAGCCGATGTAGAGGCGAAACTCATGCTCGTCGTATGTCTGCCACCAGCCTGGCTGGCGCGCCTCTCTGGCCATGGCCATGAGGGCGTCGACCTCCGTCTGATCCGTGCCATAGATATGGCACAGGTCTCTCACGTCGCGGGGGATCACCCCTCGCCGCGCGGTCTCGATCCTGCTGATCTTAGCGGGTGAGCACTCGAGCCTCTGGGCCACTTCCTCAATACTGAGTCCCGTGTCCTGGCGAAGCCGCCGGAGCTGGGTGGCGAGCTGGCGACGCCGTAGGGTCGGATTCGCCCCGGCCATCGACGCTCACCTCTTCCTGATGCGGCCGTCGCCGCGTGCTCCCGAGTTCGCCCAGGCAGCTCCCATTGCTAACAGCTAACACTATTCGCCTGTGGTGGACGCCGAAGGTATCCGCCGACGACACTTTCCTGTGGCAATTGCCATTGGCGGTTGCTCTTGGCACGAACCAGGGTAAAGAGATGGGTAGCCCCTAACGCAGCAGATGCCTCCCCTGTGAAGTCGTCATCGTGGGGTGGCGCCCCCTGCGGGACGGGGTGGTCGCGCGGCGAGCCGCGCGGCCGGTTCGGAGCCGACTCAAGGCTGGACCGGTGGTTGGGGCATCGGTCCTGCTCGGAACACCCGCGCAACCCGGACGAGAGGACGATCCTCTATGAATGTCAGCCCCACCGGGATCGCAGTCAACCTTTGGACCCTCATACGCGAGCAGGCGATGGCCCGCCACTGGGAGCTCAGCGACGCCGTCTTCGCTGAGATCGACGGGTTCGCGTGGGTGCAGGGCTGGGCGATCATCCGGTACCGGACCAGGCACACCTATCGCGACCCCCGGTTCGACCGGGTGGTCGTCTGCTGCACCTGCGGGGGAGACGGCAGGGGGGCCGGCGGCCGCACGTGCCGCACCTGCAAGGGCGACGGCCTGCTCAACTTCTTCGAGCCCCCGGCCGCCAGGAAGAGCGCCTGAGCCGCCCAGGTCGCCAGAAGCGCCTGAGCCGCCCCGGTCGCCCGACCGGCAGCGCCTCGCCCTTTGAGAGGGCATTCCATCGCATCGGGTGGACCGTGCCAGCTTCGCCGTATGCGAACCGGTTGGCACTGGCTACTATCGGGCCGTACGCCCGGGGCATCCAAGGGAGCTGCGTGGAGTTTCGCCTGCTTGGTCCTGTCTGCGTGCTCGCCGACGGCGAGAGCGCCCTGGACCTCGGACCGCACCAGCAACAGGCCGTGCTGGCCATGTGCATGCTGGCCTCACCTCGCCCGATGAGCCCTTCGAGGATCATCGAAGCGCTCTGGGAGGACGAGCCGCCGGCGGGCGCGCTCAACACCGTGCAGGCCTACGTCTCCAAGCTCCGCCGCATCCTGGAACCCGGACGCGTCCGGGCGGTGGCCCCCCGCGTCCTTGTGAGCAAGCTCGGCGGCTACGCCCTGGTCATTCCCGCCGAGAGCCTCGACCTCACGCGGGCCAGGACGCACGCGGCACAGGGGGCGCGGCTGCTCCGCCTGGGCGACCTGTCCGGGGCCAGGGACGAGCTGCGCCGCGCGCTCGCCGAGTGGCGGGGCGATCCCCTGTCGGGCTTCGAGGAGGACTCCTGGGCGCGTGAGGAGATCTCCCACCTCGGCGAGCTGAGGCTGGCGCTGGTGGAGGACACCGCGGAGGCCGAGCTCGGCCTCGGCATCGGGGCCGGGATGGTGCCCGAGCTGACCAGGCTCCTCGCCGCGCTTCCCCTGCGCGAGCGCCTGCGCCGCCTGCGAGCCCACGCGCTCTACCAGGCAGGACGGCAGGCCGACGCCCTCGCCACGCTCGCCGAGGGGCGGCGGCTGCTGGTCGAGGAGCTGGGTCTGGACCCCGATCCGAGCTCGCGCGAGCTGGAGAGGGCGATCCTGTCCCAGGACCCCTCGCTCATCCCTCGCGGCACGGTCACCGCCGCGCCCGCAGCCCCCGCAGCCCCCGCCGCGCCCGCGGCCCCCGTGCCCGAGGCGCCGCCACTGGTCGGCAGGGGGCGGGAGTCCGCACTGCTGTCGGAGGCCGTCGCCGCGGCGGACCACAGGGTCGTGCTGATCGCGGGAGAGCCGGGGATCGGCAAGACGAGCCTCGCCGAGGAGGCCGCGCGGGCCGCCCGCGCGGCCGGCCGTACGGTCGTGTTCGGCCGGTGCTGGGACGGCAGCGGCGCGCCGCCGTTCTGGCCGTGGGCGCAGGCCGTGCGGGAGCTCACCGGGCGCGACGGCGAGCTGGCCGAGCTGGTGGGCGCGGGGGAGGGCTTCCCGCTGTACGAGGCGGTCGTCCGGCTGGTGAACGGGTACGGCCGCGTGCTGGTCGTCCTCGACGACCTCCAGTGGGCGGACGCCTCCTCGCTCGGGCTGCTGGAGTTCCTGGCGACGACCCGCGCCTGTCCGAGGCTCACCGTGGTGGCGACCTACCGCGACACCGACGTGGCACAGCCGCTCTCGCGCCACCTCCCGGCCCTTGTACGGCTGCCGCACGCCGAGCGGATCACGCTGGCCGGCCTGTCGGAAGGGGACATCGGCGAGTACCTCGGCCGTGAAGGCGCCGATCCGGCGCTCGCGGGCCGGATGGCGCGGCTGACGGCGGGCAACCCCTTCTTCCTGGGCGAGGTCGTGCGGCTGGGCGAGGGCGTCGCGGCGCCCGATGCCGTCGCCGACGTGGTCATGGGACGCGTCGCCGCGCTGCCTCCCCACACCGGCGAGGTCCTGACCGCGGCGGCGCTCCTCGGCCGGGAGGCCCGGCTGGACGTGCTGCTCGACGTGCTGGCCGACACCGCCGGCGTGCCCCAGGACCAGGTGCTCGACATCCTCGACGCGGCGGTGCGGGCCAGGCTGCTCGCCGAGCGGGCCGAGCCGCCCATCGGCCATCGCTTCGTCCACGACATCGTCCGGGACGTCCTGCGCGCGGGTCTCGCGCCGCTGCGCAGGCGCCGCCTGCACGCCCAGGTGGCGGCCGTGCTGGAGCGCCGCGGAGACGCGCCCCCGGCCGAGATCGCCCACCACTACCGCGAGGGCCTGGTCCTCACGGGGACGGCCGCCAAGGCGATCGAGTACTCCCGCCAGGCCGCGGCGCACGCCACGGGCCAGCTCGCCCACGAGGACGCGGTGGAGCACCTCGGGCACGCCGTACGGCTGACCGGCGAGCCCGCCGGCGGTGACCTTGCCCTGCGCTGCGACCTGCTCCTCGACCTGGCGGAGGCGCAGGCGGCGGCCGGGATGAGCACGGCGGTGCGGGCCACGCTGGACGAGGCCGCCGCCCTCGCCGAGGAGATGGGCGACATCGACAGGCTCGCGCGGGCCGCCCTCGGCTTCTCCGACCTGATCTACTGGCTCATGTTCGAGGAGTGGGCCGGCATGGACCGGTTCGCCGCCCGCATCGAACGGGTCCTGCGCGACCAGCCCGGCGACTCGCCCTGGGCGCCGCAACTCCTGGCGGCGCTGGCGGTCGCGGGGTACTACAGGCGGTCGCTGGACGAGAGCGCCGGCCTCGCCATGGAGGCCGTACGGATGGCCAGGCGGTCGGGGGACGACCGGTCGCTGCTCCGCACGCTGGTCGCCCACGAGATGCTGCTGCGCGGCGACGCGGACCCCCGCGAGCGGCAGGCGCTCGTCGACGAGATCATCGAGGTCGGCGTGAGGATCGGGGACCTTCCGTACGAGTGGCTCGGACGCGAGGCCGACTACATCATGCGCGTCTCGGCGGGCGACTTCGACCGGGCCGACGAGCTCCTGACCTGGCTGTACGAGACCGCCCTGAGCCTGCGCCAGCCCGCCATGCTGAGCCTCGCGGCCTGGCAGAAGGCGGTCACGGCGTACCTGCGCGGCCGGTTCGACGAGGCGCTCGCCGGCGCGGAGGAGTCGGGGCTGGCCCATCCCGAGGGCGCCCTCGGCCGGGGGGACCCGGACTCCCGCACCCAGCTGTTCAGGTCGCTCGTCCTGCGGTGCCGTGGTCGCGCGGCGGAGGCGCTCGCGGTGGCCGACGGGATGCAGGCCGGAGCGCCGGACGACCTGAGCCGGCGGCTCGTGCGCTGCCTGGCCCTGCTCGACCTCAACGAGGCCGGCGACGACCCCGACGCGGCAGGCGACGGGCTGAGCGAGGCAGGCGACGACCTCGACGCCGCCGGAGACGATCGCGGACGGCGCGACGAGGCGCGGGCCGTCCTCGCGGAACTGGCCGCCGACGGGTTCGAGGCGGTCGAGCACGACCTGTACTACCGGTTCATCGCCGACGCGCTCAGCGAGATCTGCCTGGCCGTGGGCGACACGGCCGCCGCACGCGCGCTGTACGACCGGATCACCGTCAAGGACGGCCTGTTCGGCTGGTCGCTGGCCGGGCTCTGCCTCGGCAGGCTGGCCATGGTCCTGGGCGACACCGCCCTCGCCGAACGGCACCTCAGAGAGGGGCTGGCCTTCGTCACGAGCTCGGGCGCCCGGCTGTACGAGGCGCCGGTGCTGGCCCTGCTCGCCGAGATCACAGGGGATGAGGAGATCCGCGGGGAAGCAGCGCGCGCCGCCGGGGGGCGAGTGTCCGGCGCGGGCCGACCTGGCGAGGTCGAGTAGCCTGGCTCGTGCCGCACGATCACGTGGCGACGCGTGCGGAGCCGCACCGTGACACAGAGTCCTTGACATAGAAGCGCACATTGTCCCCCTTGGACAAGTGATTGACTCACCGAGCTGCGCTGGGTGGCATGGTCGGGGGAACATGGGGCAAATCCCTATCCGGGTGGTGACATGATCGAAACTTGGCCCGGCGACCCCTATCCGCTCGGGGCTACATATGACGGCGCGGGGACGAACTTCGCGCTCTACACCGAGGTCGGCGAGCGCGTGGAGCTCTGCCTCTTCGACGAGGACCAGAAGGAGGAACGCGTCGCGCTCACCGAGTGCGAGGGGTTCGTCTGGCATGGGTACCTGCCGGGCATCGGCCCCGGCCAGCGCTACGGCTACCGCGTGGACGGCCCGTACGAGCCGTCGCGCGGGCAGCGCTGCAACCCGAACAAGCTCCTCCTCGACCCGTACGCCAAGGCGATCGAGGGCGGCGTGCAGTGGGACCAGGCCGTGTACGGCTACCGCTTCGGCGACCCCGACAGCCGCGAGGACACCGACTCGGCCGCCTACGTGCCGAAGTCCATCGTGGTGAACCCCTTCTTCGGATGGGGGCACGACCGGCCGCCGGCGACGCCGTACCACGACACGGTGATCTACGAGGCGCATGTGCGGGGGCTGACCATCCAGCACCCCCGCATCCCCGAGCGCATCCGCGGCACCTACGCCGCGCTCGGGCACCCCGAGATCATCGATCACCTGACGGGGCTCGGGGTCACGGCGGTCGAGCTGATGCCGGTACACCAGTTCGTCACCGACGACACGCTGGAGCAGCGGGGGCTGACCAACTACTGGGGCTACAACACCATCGGCTTCTTCGCGCCGCACAACGCCTACTCCAGCTCGGGTGAGCGGGGCGGGCAGGTGCTGGAGTTCAAGGCCATGGTGAAGGCCCTGCACGAGGCCGACATCGAGGTCATCCTCGACGTCGTCTACAACCACACGGCCGAGGGCAACCACCTCGGTCCGACGCTCAGCATGCGCGGCATCGACAACGAGGCCTACTACCGGCTCGTCGACGACGACCAGCGCTACTACATGGACACGACGGGCACCGGCAACAGCCTGCTGATGCGCTCGCCGCACACGCTTCAGATGATCATGGACTCGCTGCGCTACTGGGTCATCGAGATGCACGTCGACGGGTTCCGCTTCGACCTCGCCTCGACCCTGGCCAGGGAGCTGCACGAGGTCGACAGGCTGTCGGCCTTCTTCGACCTCGTCCAGCAGGACCCGGTGCTCAGCCAGGTCAAGCTCATCGCCGAGCCGTGGGACGTCGGGCCGGGCGGCTACCAGGTGGGCAACTTCCCGCCACGGTGGACCGAGTGGAACGGGCGCTACCGCGACACGATCCGCGACATGTGGCGGGGCGAGCACGCCGCGCTGCCGGAGTTCGCCTCACGCCTCACCGGCTCCAGCGACCTCTACCAGGACGACAGCCGCCGTCCCGCCGCGTCGATCAACTTCGTCACCTGCCACGACGGCTTCACGCTGCGCGACCTCGTGTCGTACAACGACAAGCACAACGAGGCGAACGGCGAGGGCAACCGCGACGGCACCGACGACAACCGGTCGTGGAACTGCGGCGAGGAGGGCCCGGCCAGCGGTGCGGTCGAGGCGCTGCGCGAGCAGCAGAAGCGCAACTTCCTGGCCACGCTGTTCCTGTCGCAGGGCGTGCCGATGCTCTCCCACGGAGACGAGCTGGGCCGTACGCAGGAGGGCAACAACAACGCCTACTGCCAGGACAACGAGATCAGCTGGGTCGACTGGTCCGACGTCCGCGAGAACTGGCTGCTGCTGGAGTTCACCCAGCAGCTCGCGCGGCTGCGCCGTGACCATCCGGTGTTCCGGCGCAGGAGGTTCTTCTTCGGGCGCGCGGTGCGCGGGTCGGGCGACGAGCTGACCGACATCGCCTGGCTCACGCCGTCGGGCCAGGAGATGACCGACGGCGACTGGCACAACGGGTACGCCAAGTCGCTCTGCGTCTTCCTCAACGGCGAGGCCATCACCGAGCCCGACCGGCGGGGGCGGCGCGTCGTCGACGACTCGTTCCTGCTGATGTTCAACGCCCACCACGACATCATCCGGTTCACCATCCCGAAGGACTTCGGCGAGGTGTGGGTGCCCGAGATCGACACCGCGGTGCCCATCTCGATCGACTCCAAGCTGTACCGGGCGGGTGAGGAGGTGCCCGTCGCGGGTAGGTCGGTCCGGGTGCTACGCCGTGCCTGAGCGGTTCCCACGCATGCCCGTCTGACGTTCGGAGGACACGACGTGACCGAATCGGTGAAGCCCGCGGCGTCGGGGGAGCCGGGGGCGGCCGGTCCCACGGCCCCCGCGAAGCCCACGGCGACCTACCGGATCCAGCTCACCCCGGACTTCGGGTTCGGGGAGGCGGCCGGCCTGGTCGGCTACCTCTCCGAGCTGGGGGTGAGCCACCTCTACCTCTCGCCGATCCTGCAGGCGGTGCCGGCCTCGCTCCACGGCTACGACGTGACCGACCACTCGCGGATCAGGGAGGAATTCGGCGGCGTCGCCGGGCTGCGCGAGCTGGCGGCCAAGGGGCTCCCGCTGATCGCCGACATCGTGCCGAACCACATGACCGTGCCCGTCCCCGAGTCGGCCAACGCCCGGCTCTGGGAGGTCCTCAGGGACGGCCCCGAGTCGCCCTCGGTGCGGTGGTTCGACATTGACTGGTCCGGCGGCAAGGTGGCGATGCCCGTGCTCGGCGACGACACCGACGTCGAGGCCGAGGTGATGGCCGACGGCGACGTCCTGCGCTACTACGACCACGAGTTCCCCGTGCGGCGGGGCGGCGGCAGGCTGGACGACCAGTTCTACCGGCTGGTGCCGTGGCGGGAGAGCCCCGGGTACCGGCGGTTCTTCGACGTCTCCTCCCTCATCGGGCTCCGCGTCGAGGACCCCGAGGTCTTCGACGCCACCCACCGGGTGATCCTCGCGCTGGTGGCGGAGGGGGTCATCACCGGGCTGCGGGTCGACCATCCCGACGGGCTGGCCGATCCGCGCGCCTACCTCGCCCGGCTGCGGGAGCTGGCCCCGGTGTGGACGGTGGCCGAGAAGATCCTCATCGACGACGAGCGGCTGCCGGACGACTGGGCGTGCGACGGCACGACCGGATACGACGCGCTCAACATGGTCACCCGGCTGTTCGTCGATCCGGCGGGGGCCGCGCCGCTGGTCGGCACGTTCCTCCAGCACACCGCCTTCCCGGCCGATTACGACATCGTGCGCTATGAGGCGAAAAAGCAGGTCTTGGCGCAGTTCTTCGGTAGCGAGATCGACCGGCTCACCCGTGACGTGCCCGAGCTGCGTGCGGCCATGGTCGAGCTGCTCGCGGCGATGCCGGTCTACCGGGCGTACGCCGTCCCGGGAGAGGAGCCTCCCGCGAAGACCGTGAGGCTGATCCGCGCGGCCGCCGCCGAGGCCGCCCGCCGTGCCGATCCCGAGGCGGTGGCCAGGGCGGCCGATCTGGTCCTGTCCGGCCCGGCCGAGACGGTCACCCGGTTCCAGCAGACCTGCGGGCCCGTCATGGCCAAGGGCGTGGAGGACACCGCGCTTTACCGCTGGTACCCGCTGGCCTGCCTGAACGAGGTCGGCGGCGAGCCCGACCGCTTCGGCGTCTCGGCGGAGGAGTTCCACGCGTTCTGCGCCGGCATGGCGCCGTACACGATGACCACGCTCTCGACCCACGACACCAAGCGGTCGGAGGACGTCCGCGCTCGCCTCGCCGTTTTGTCGGAGCTTCCCGGCGAGTGGGCCGAGGCGGTGGCCGGCTGGTCCGAGCGGGTCTCCTTCGACCCCAAGCTCGACTACCTCGCCTGGCAGAACCTCATGGCGGCGTGGCCGATCAGCGTCGAGCGCTTCAGCGACTACCTCTACAAGGCGGCCAGGGAGGCCAAGACCACGATCTCGTGGATGGCCCCTGACGCCGCGTACGAGAAGGGCGTCCGCGACTTCGCCGCGCGGGCGATCGACGTCTGCGGGCTCTCGGTCGCCGCGTTCACCGAGCGCGTCGACCGGTACGCCAAGGCGAACTCCCTCGGCCAGAAGCTCGTGCAGCTGATGATGCCGGGCATCCCGGACGTCTATCAGGGAAGCGAGACCACCGACTTCTCGCTGGTCGATCCCGACAACCGGCGGCCCGTGGACTTCGCCTACCGGCGCTCGCTCCTCGACGCACCGGCGGGCGACACCTGGGACGCGGCCAAGCTCCTGGTCACCGCGTCCGCCCTGAAGCTGCGCGCGAGGCTCGACCCCGCCGCGCCGTACATCCCGCTCGAAGCCGACGAGGAGGGCGCGGGCCGCGAGCACGCCATCGCGTTCGCCCGGGGAGACCAGGCGGTGGCGGTGGCCACGCGGTTCCCGGCCGCTCTGGAGCGGCGCGGCGGCTGGGGTGCCGAGACGCTGACCCTGCCTCCGGGCCGGTGGCGCGACGTGCTCGCCGGCACTTCCCACGCCGGGCGCGTCCCGTTCGCCCACCTGCTCGCACGTTATCCCGTGGCGTTGCTGGAAAGGGAATAGCGGGCGGCGGTCAACGGCGTCACGTCCTTCGGGGACACTCCTTTCTGGAGCACGGTTCTGGATGCACTGCGGGGAGGAACATGTTCGAGGTCTGGGCACCGACGGCGGGCCGCGTCGAGGTGGAGATCGACAAGGCGCGCCGGCACGAGATGGTCCGGCGGGACGACGGCTGGTGGACGGCGGAGGTGCCCGGCGCCTCCCATGACACCGACTACGCCTTCAGCGTCGACGGCGGCGAGGCGTTCCCCGACCCGAGGACGCGTCGGCAGCCGTACGGCGTCTTCGGGCCGAGCCGGGTCTACGAGCACGACCGCTTCACCTGGGGCGACCAGGCCTGGCGCGGGCGCGACCTCCCCGGATCGGTGATCTACGAGCTGCACGTCGGCACGTTCACCAAGGAGGGCACCTTCGACGCGGCGGCGGGCAGGCTCGGCCACCTCGCCGAGCTCGGGGTCGACTTCGTGGAGCTGCTCCCGGTCCCGCCGGTCCCCGGGCGCCACAACTGGGGGTACGACGGGGTCGACCTCTACGCGGTGCACGAGGAGTACGGCGGGCCGGACGGGCTCAAGCGGTTCGTGGACGCCTGCCACCGCGCGGGCATCGGCGTGCTGCTCGACGTGGTCTACAACCACCTCGGGCCGTCCGGGAACTTCCTCGCCCAGTTCGGGCCCTACCTCCACGAGTCCGCGTCCTCGTTCTGGGGGCAGGCGGTCAACCTGGACGGCAAGCACTCCGACGAGGTGCGCCGTTACTTCATCGGCAACGCGCTGCAGTGGCTGCGCGACTACCACGTCGACGGGCTGCGCCTGGACGCCGTGCACGCCCTGCACGACAAGCGTGCCCTGCACTTCCTGGAGGAGCTCGCCGAGGAGACCGACGCGCTGTCGGCCGCGCTCGGACGGCCGCTCACGCTGATCGCCGAGTCCGACCTGAACGACCCCCGGCTGATCACCCCGCGCGAGGCCGGGGGCTACGGCCTGGCCGGCACCTGGGACGACGACGTGCACCACGCCCTGCACTCCGCCCTGACCGGTGAGCGGCACGGCTACTACTGCGACTTCGGGCCGATGGAGGTGCTCGCCAAGGTGTTCACCTCGGCCTACTTCCACGACGGCACGTACTCCACCTTCCGGGGGCGCAAGCACGGCCGTCCGGTCGACCGGCACCGCGTCCCGGGCTACCGGTTCGTGTGCTCGCTGCAGAACCACGACCAGATCGGCAACCGGGCGATGGGCGACCGGCTCTCGCCCGAGGCGCTCAAGGTCGGAGCCGGCCTGCTGCTGACCTCGCCGTTCACTCCGATGCTGTTCATGGGGGAGGAGTGGGGGACCAGAACGCCGTTCCTGTTCTTCACCGACCACGTGGAGCCGCACCTCGCGCAGGGCGAGAGCGAGCGCAGGGAGCGGGAGTTCGTCGGCTTCGGCTACGACGACTGGGGCGCCACGGCTCCCGACCCGCAGGACGAGGCGACGTTCCACCGCTCGAAGCTCGACTGGAGCGAGCTGTCGTCGCCGGTCCACGAGGAGCTGTTCGGCTGGTACCGCGATCTGATCAGGCTCAGGAAGACGGTTCCCGACCTCGCCGACCCCCGGCTCGACCGCGTGTCCGTCGAGTTCAGCGAGCGGGATCGCTCGATCGTCGTGCACCGGGGCGCGTTCCGCGTGGCCGCCAACCTCGGCGACTCCCCGGTGACCGTGGGGCTCGGGCCGGGCACGGTGCTGATCGCCTCCGACCCTAAGGTGGCGCTGACCGGCGACGGCCTCTCCCTGCCGCCGCACTCCCTGGCCGTGGTCCGGCCGGATTGACCTTCACCGTATGACCACGCGCGGCGTGAGCTCGCGGCCCCGGACGGCCGCGAGCCCTCGCCGTTCACGCCGTTCGTTCACGCCGTTCGTTCACGCCGTTCGTTCACGCCGCGATCGGCGACAGCATCGTCGAGAGCCGGTGCAGGCCGCGTGCGGTGCGGGCCTTCACGGTGCCGAGTGGCACGTCGAGCCGTTCGGCGATCTCCCTCTGGGTGAGCTCGCCGTAGTAGGCCAGCTCGATCGCCTCGCGCTGCGGCCCGGGCAGGACCGCGAGCGCCCGCTGGATCTGGTCACGACTGCCGAACGCATCGGCCGTCTCGCGGCCGTCGCCGTCCCTCGGCTCCGACACACTGTCCAGCGGGACGGTCGCGAGCACCCGGACCCGCAGGTGGTCGATGGCGCGCTTGCGGGCGATGCCGAGCAGCCAGGCCTCAAGGCTGCGGCTCGGATCATAGCGGTGCCGCGAGCGCCACACCTCTGAGAAGACCACCTGCCGCACGTCCTCGATGTCCTGCGCGGGAACGAGCCTGCGCAGGTAGGCCGCGACCAGTGACCCGTATGTCCGGTAGCACTCCGCGAGAGCGGCGTCGTCACCGCTCGCCAGACGGATGCCGAGTGTGCCCGTCATTGGACCCTCCTCGGGGGCGGAAACTTACTCAAAACCTATTCATAGACCTCCGAGTGTGTGGCGCGCAACCCAAGAAGACCCAAAACGAGGGCCTGGACAGGTCAAGAAGGATCGACGAACAGGCCCGGCGGCCCGAGGATGATCTAGTGAAGCGTGGCGCGGACCTGGGTCACGGCGTCCCGCAGGGAGAACGCGCGGCCGACCCCGGCGGGAAGGCGCTCGTCCCACCAGCCGGGCCCCCCCACGATGATCCGGCTCGCCGGACGCAGCGCCGGCAGCGCCCGGAGGGGCCCGGGATCGCCCGTCGCGTCGAGCTGTGACCAGACGAAGACCACGATGGGCCCGAGGCGGCGCATGGCGTCCGCCAGGGCGTGGTAGGGCGTGCGCGGCCCGAGGATGCGCGTCTCCAGGCGGTCGGCCGTGGTGAGCGTCGCCGCGAGCGCGTACAGCGGCAGGCTGTGCTGCTCGTCCTCGGCGCAGGCCAGGAGGATCGCGCGGGGATGCGACGGACGGGCGGGCCTGCCGGCACGCTCGCTCAGCGCGCTCAGCAGCCGCTCGGAGAACAGGTGCTCGATCTCGACGCCCGCGCCCGTCGCGTCCTGCCTCCTGGTGATCGCGTCGAACACCGGCAGGACCAGCCGCTCCCACGTCCAGGCGACCCCGTGCTCGTCCAGGGCCGCGCCGAGGCCCGAGACGACGGCGTCACCGTCGAGGTTCAGCGCCGCCCTGGCGAGGACGGCGGCGCTCGGAACCCGCACGGCGCCCGCCTCGGGCACCGCTCGGTCCACCGGCCCCGAAAGCCGCCCGAGGTCCGCAGGAGTCCGCCCGAGGGCGGCCTGGGCGGCCTCGGCGGGAGGCAGCCCGGCTCTGATCAGCCGGTTCATCTCCTCCAGGCGCAGCAGGTCGGCCGCGTCGTAGCGCCGGTGCCCGCCGGGGCTGCGGTGGCTCGGCCCGATGCCGTAGCGGAGGTTCCAGGTGCGCAGGGTGGGCGCGGGCACGCCGAGCCGCCGGGCGACGGCGCCGATGCCGTAGCTCGGCCCCTCGTCGACCGGCTCGCCGGTCATCTCACCTGTGCGCTCGTCCATTCGCTCTGTCCAGGCCCCGCTTTCGTGGCCGCCCGTCGAGGTAACAGCCTGCCAGGTGGCGGCACCTGCCCGAACCGTTCGGCCCCTGCCCGGACGGCCATGCCACCGCTCGTACGTCCGGCCGCGCTCGGCTCCCCTCTCGCTGAGTCCTTCGCAAGGTATCCGCCGCCGGACGCAACCGCCTGCCGGTGATCTCCGAAGAGTTGGATGTGGACACTGTCATCGTGCTGCTCACCAGGGATCTCCGGGTGCACGATCACCCGGTGCTGGCCGAAGCCTGCGCGCGGGCGCGCTCGGTCGTCCCCCTGTTCGTCCTGGACCCGGCGATACGTGGACACCACCGTCAGGGGTTCCTGGCCGAGGCCCTTGCGGACCTGAGGTCGTCACTTCGCGACCTCGGAGGCGACCTCGTTGTACGCCGGGGCGACCCGGTGGCCGAGGCCGTACGTCTCGCGACCGAGCTGCCCGCGTCGGCCATCTGGACCTCCTCGGACGTCAGCGCGTACGCGCGCCGGCGCGAGCGGCGGCTGAAGGAGGCGTGCGAGGCCCACCGGCTGGGGTTCCGGCTGTTCCCGGGCGTGACCGTCGTGCCGCCCGGCGAGCTGCTGCCCGCCGGAGGCGACCACTACCGCGTGTTCACCCCGTACTGGCGGGCCTGGTCGAGCACGGCCCACCGGCCGGTCCTCGGTCCGCCCAGGGTGGTCTCCCTGCCCGACGGGATCGACCCGGGGGAGCTGCCCGCGCGGCCTCAGCGGCCGTTCGGGAACCTGCGCGGGGGCGAGACGCTGGCCAGGCGGCGCCTGGAGCTGTGGCTGAGGCTCTGCCTGGCCGACTACGCCGAGGGGCACGACACGCTGTCGGAGGACCAGACTTCTATGCTCAGCCCGTACCTCCGGTTCGGCTGCGTGTCGCCGTCCGAGGTCGCCGCCCGGGCCGTGGGCCGGCCGGGCGCCGAGGAGTTCGTCAGGCAGCTGTGCTGGCGCGACTTCTACTACCAGGTGGCCCTGGCGTTCCCCGACCTGCCGCGGCGCGACTACCGGCCGCGATCCAGGGACTGGAACGACGACGAGGACGCCGCCCAGGCCTGGCGGGAGGGCATGACCGGGGTGCCGATCGTGGACGCCGGGATGCGCCAGCTCCTCGCCGAGGGGTGGATGCACAACCGCGCCCGCATGATCGTCGGCTCCTTCCTCACCAAGCGGCTGATGATCCACTGGCGGGTGGGCGGGGAGCACTTCGCCGACCTGCTGCTGGACGGGGACATCCCGAACAACTGGGGCAACTGGCAGTGGGTCGCGGGCACGGGCAACGACACGAGGCCGAACCGCGTGCTCAACCCCCTGCGCCAGGCCCACAGGTTCGACCCGGACGGCGCGTACGTCAGGCAGTACATCCCCGAGCTGGCCGCGCTGCCCGCCCCGCTGATCCACGAGCCGTGGAAGGCCTCGCCCAAGGTGCCCGGCTATCCGCCCCCGCTGCTCCCGTCGTGGACAATGGACAGATGATCATCGCATTCTCCGTCACCCCGCTCGGCGTGGGCGAGGCCGTGGCCGAACCCGTGGCCAGAGCCGTCCGCGTGGTCCGCGAGAGCGGCCTGCCGAACAGCACCGACGCCATGTTCACCACGATCGAGGGCGACTGGGACGAGGTCATGGACGTCGTGAAGCGCGCCGTCGAGGCCGTCGCCGAGGTCGCCCCCCGCGTCAGCCTGGTCCTCAAGGCGGACGTGCGACCGGGCGTGGACGACGCCATGACCTCCAAGGTCGAATCCCTCGAACGCCACCTCGGCGGACGGCCGGAGTGACAGGCCGCTAGGAGCTGTTTGACGTTCGGATCTTGGTGGGGTCCGGTAGCGGGCTGGTCATGGCTGATAGAACTCGGATGTGGCGCGCTTTGATGTGACCGA
>NZ_JBICTU010000044.1:0-46730 GCF_043197795.1 Sphaerisporangium sp. NPDC049003 | reverse complement strand
CTGTTCACCGGGGTGGCCCAGTCCCACCGGATCGCCCGGGAGGAGATCTTCGGCCCGGTGCTGTCGGTGCTGACCTTCCGCACCCCGGCCGAGGCCGTGGAGAAGGCCAACAACACCCCCTACGGGCTGTCGGCCGGGGTATGGACCGAGAAGGGCTCCCAGATCCTGTGGATGGCCGACAAACTCCGCGCGGGGGTCGTGTGGGCCAACACCTTCAACCGCTTCGACCCCACGTCGCCGTTCGGCGGCTACAAGGAGTCCGGATACGGCCGCGAAGGCGGACGGCATGGACTGGAGGCGTATCTCGATGTCTGAGCACTGTGAGCACCGCCTGAGGCCGCGCCGGTCCCGGCGCGGCCAGATCACCCGCGGGTACGCCTACGGGCGGGCCGGCCGCACGAACTCGACCGCCCGCCAGGGGTGGTTCGCCCACCGCTGCGGGGTGAGCCGCTGCTGCCAGGTCTTCGTGCCGGCACGGCTCTCGCCCGAAGAGATGACCTGGAGAGGCGATGACTGAGCCCAGCAGGCTCGCCGTACGCAAGACGTACAAGCTGTACATCGGCGGGGCGTTCCCGCGTTCAGAGAGCGGAAGGTCCTACGTCGTGACCTCCTCGAAGGGGGACTTCCTCGCCAACGCCTCCCAGGCCTCGCGCAAGGACGCCCGCGACGCGGTGTCGGCCGCCCGCAAGGCGTTCCCCGGCTGGTCGGGCGCCACGGCGTACAACCGGGGGCAGATCCTCTACCGCGTCGCCGAGATGCTGGAGGGGCGCCGGGCCCAGTTCGTGTCCGAGCTGGTCGACGCCGACGGGGTGTCGGCGCGCAGGGCCGGGGAGCTGGTCGACGCGGCCGTCGACCGGCTGGTCTGGTACGCGGGCTGGTCGGACAAGATCGGAGCGGTGCGGGGCGCGGCGAACCCCGTCGCCGGGCCGTACTTCAACCTCTCCACCACCGAGCCGACCGGCGTCGTGGCGATCGTGGCTCCCCAGGAGGCGCCGCTTCTCGGCCTGATCTCGGTGATCGCCCCGGTGATCGTCACGGGCAACACCTGCGTGGCGGTGGCCTCCGAGCGGGCGCCGCTGCCGTCGATCACGCTGGCCGAGGTGCTGGCCACCTCCGACCTGCCGGGCGGCGTCGTCAACCTGCTCACGGGCAGGCCCGCCGAGCTCGCGCCGTGGCTGTCGTCCCACATGGACGTCAACGCGGTCGACCTCACGGGCTGCTCCGACGACCTGGCCGTGGCCTGCGAGCAGGACGCGGCCGAGAATCTCAAGCGCGTCCTGCGCCCGTCGGGGAAGACCGACTGGCTCGCCGACCCCGGCACCGGCCGGATGACCGCCTTCCTGGAGACCAAGACCGTCTGGCACCCCATCGGCATCTGACCCCACCGGCTCGCGGGATCAACCTGGCTTGCGCCGGTTGGTCCCCCGGGTCGGCGCGGCCGCGAGAGGGTCCTCGGGCCAGGGATGCTTCGGGTACCGGCCGCGCAGCTCGGCGCGCACCGCGCGGTAGCCCTCGCGCCAGAAGGACGCCAGATCGGCGGTGACGGCGGCGGGCCTTCCCGCCGGGGACAGCAGGTGGATCACCAGCGGCACGCCGGCGACGCGGGGCGTCTCCTCCCAGCCGAACAGCTCCTGGAGCTTGGCCGCGAGCACCGGCTGGTCACCGGAGTAGTCCACCCGGATCCGTGACCCGGTGGGCACCGAGACCCGCTCGGGGGCCACCTCGTCGAGTCTGAGCCGCCACGTCAGCAGCCGCTTGAGTGCCGTGGCCACGTCCACCCGCGCGAGGTCGGAACGGCGGCGCAGGCGGGGCAGGTCCAGCCACCTCTCGGCGGCGGCGACCAGGCCCTCGTCGGAGACGTCCGGCCACGGCTCGCCCAGCACCCGGCGGCAGAACGCCATGCGCTCGCGCACCGCCACGGCCTCCGGCGTCCAGCGCAGCAGCGACAGCCCCTCCTTGCGCAGACCCGACAGGATCGCGTCCCGTACGTCGGCGTCCCGCAGCGCGACCGAGGCCAGCTCGACCGCCCCAAGGCGTTCCACCCGCCGCGCGACGACGTCGCCCTCCCAGCCGATCTCGTCCTCCACCTGGAGGAACGGCCCGGCGGCCTTCCTTGCCACGTCCTCGTCGATCACCACGGCCTGCCGCACCCGGGCGGAGGCGGCGCCGGCGGGCCGGTCGGCGACCGCGATCGCCAGCCACTCGGCAGAGGCCAGGCGCGAATCGCGGGGCAGCGTCGCGGCCGTACCCGAGACCATGAGATAGCCGCCGGAACGGCGGCGCGCCACCCGTTCGGGGTAGGCCAGCGCCACGACCAGCCCGGCCACCGCGTCGTCGGTCCCGCCGTGGCTCACCGAGGCCGCCGTGCCGGGCGCGTCCGTACGTACGGCCTGGTTCAGGCGGCGGGTCTCCCTCCGCCAGTCGCGCGACCCGCTGCGGCGGGCCTCGCGCCAGACCGCCACGAGGTCGTCGGGGGCGGAGCGGGGAAGCTCGTCCGACAGCAGGGCGACCACTTCGGCGGCGGCCGGTGGACCGTCGAGCAGCGCGCGGGCGAGCCGGGGATGGACGCCGATGCCGGCCATGCGGCGGCCCCGCTGGGTCACCCGCCCGTCCTCCAGCGCGCCGAGCGCGTGCAGCGTACGGCTCGCCACGGCCATGGAGGCGGCGGGAGGCCGGTCGAGCAGCGAGAGCGTGGAGGCGTCGGGCGTGCCCCAGCAGGCGGCCTGCAGGGCGAAGCCCGTCAGGTCGGCCAGGGCGATCTCGGGCTGGGCGTGGTCGGGCAGTCGCCCGTGCTCGGCGGCCGTCCAGCACCGGTAGACGGCGCCCGGGGCCTCGCGCCCGGCGCGCCCGGCCCGCTGGTCGGCGGACGCCCTCGACACCCGTACGGTCGTCAGCGACCCGAGGCCCCTGCCCTGGTCGGTGCGCGGCTCACGCGCCAGCCCGGCGTCGACCACCACCCGCACCCCGGGGACGGTGAGGCTCGACTCGGCCACCGAGGTCGCGAGGATCACCCGCCTGCGCGGGCCGGACGAGAGCACCGCGTCGAGCGTGCCGGCCCTGCCGTGGATCTGCAGGACGTCGGCATCGGGCAGGCCCGTCAGCGCACCGGCCACTCTCGCGATCTCCCCCACTCCCGGCAGGAAGCACAGCACGTCACCGGCCCGCTCGTCCAGGGCACGGCGTACGACCCCGGCGACGTGGGCGAGCAGCGCGGGGTCGACGCGCATGCCGTGGGGCGGGGATACGGGCTTGGCGGGGGGCGCCCAGACGATCTCGACCGGATGCGTCGTGCCCGAGGCGTGCACCACGGGGGCGTCGCCCAGGAGCCGGGCCCAGGGGGCGGCGTCCGCGGTGGCCGAGGTGGCGACGAGCCGCAGGTCGGGGCGGAGGGTCGCGCGGACGTCCAGCAGGAACGCGAGCGCGGTGTCGGCGTCCAGGTGCCGCTCGTGACACTCGTCGAGCAGCACGGCGTCGACGCCTTCCAGCTCAGGATCGCGCTGGAGCCGCTGGAGCAGCACGCCGGTCGTCATCACCTGGACGTGGCGTCCGGGCCGGTGCTCGCCGCGCATGGTGAAGCCGACCTCCTCGCCGACCTCCGACCGGAGCATCCACGCCATGCGCCGGGCCGCCGCGCGGGTCGCGATGCGCCGGGGCTCGGCGACGATCACGCGGCGGAGGGGTCCGCCCGCGTCCAGACCGGCGAGGACGAGCGGGACCAGGGTCGTCTTGCCCGTGCCGGGAGGGGCGGTGAGGACGGCGGCGCCGTCCTTCTCCAGCGCCTCGCGAAGCTCCGGCAGGGCGTGCCGCACGGGAAGGGCGCTCGCCCGTGCGTCATCCACAGGCATGGTCGTCGCCTGTCGGGTCGTGGTCTGCGGTCGTGGATCGCACGTGCGTGCCCGTCCTTTACGGTGACGAAGCGCACCGGCATGGTTCAGTCGAGCAGGAGATCGCCGTTCGGGCTCGACGCGAACGGTGGCCTGCTCGGCGCGCGCTTCGTGCCCGAATGGTACGCGCCATCCGTGCGGTGCGGGGTTCCGCCGAGCCGGTCGCACCATGCCAAACGGCAGCCGCTAGCATCTGATAGTTGCTGTTGAATTTGCCGCACCTTTCCCGGAACCCGACCGGCCGACCGGCCGAGCCGTTGCGGGAAACCGGAAACATCGGGCGGGGTATCTGTCGCGATCTGGCACTCGCCCGGCCCGCTGATCAACGTCATGATCCTCACGAGGAGGCGATGATGGCGTGTCAGAGTACGGTGGCACCGGTCCAGGCCCCGGCGGTGCCCACCACCCCATCTCGTAACCCCGGCGCGGGCCGCCGGGCGGCCGTCCGATCGCTCATGGTCGCGGCCGTGGTCTGCGTGGTCTTCCTGTTCCGAGACCGGCTGCCGAGCCCGGCGGAGGTCTGGAAGCTCATCGCCGCCGCGCATCCCGGCTGGCTGATCGTCGCCGTCGTGGCCGAGACTTCCTCCATGCGGGCCTTCGCCCGGCTGATCAGGCATCTGCTGGTGGCGGGCGGCGCCAAGCTCACGCTGCCGCGCGCCGTGGCGGTCACCTACGCGCGCAACGCCGTGTCGAACTCCCTGCCCGGCGGCCAGGTGCTCAGCGTGGCCTACACGACCCGGCAACTGCGCCGCCTCGGGGCCACGACCCCGCTGATCGCCGCGACCCTGGTGCTCACCGCCGTGTTGTCCACCATGACCTTCGTCGCGCTCGGCGCCGTGGCGCTGCTGGCGGAGCCCGCGACCCGGATCACGGCGCTGTGGGCCTTCATCGCGGCCGGTCTCGGGGTCCTCGCGCTGGTGACGTTCCGGCCGAGGGTGCCGGCCAGGTGGCTCTCGGGAGCCCGTACGGAGGCGGTGCTCGCCCAGCTGCGCGGCGCGCGGGCGGCCATCACGCTCACTCCGCGCGACCGCGTCGTCCTGCCCGGCCTAGCCCTGCTCAACTGGCTGCTCGACCTGGCCTGCCTGGCGGCCGTATGCGCCGCCACCGGCGTCTCCGTCGGCCCGCACACGGTGCTGCTCGGCTACGTCGCCGCCAAGGCGGCGGGGGTGCTGGCGCTCGTGCCGGGCGGGCTCGGCATCGCCGAGATCGGCATGGCCGCGACTTTCGTCAGCGCGGGCATGACGGGAGTGGCCGCGGCCGCCGTCGTGGCGATCTACCGTCTGATCTCCTACTGGGCGGTGCTCATCGCCGGATGGACCGCCTGGCTGGTGCTGAACGTCATCGCGACTGCAGGGCGTCGAGAGCCACCGCCATCGCGATGATCAGACGCCGGTCGAGTCGCGGGTCGTTGATGTCCACGATGTACCGGTCGCGCAGGCCCCACTTGCGGTCGACCGAGAAGGCGATCTGGGCGCCCACGCCGAAGTCGAAGTGGTAGGGCAACCACGAGAGCGAGTCGACGAACCGGCGCAGGAGGCTGACGAAGACGTTGCGCTCCTGCCCTGTGAAGGTCGGCATGCCGGGCTGCTGGAAGTGCCACGTCGACCGGATCAGCGACGCGGCGAACTCCTTCTTGAAGAAGCCGATCGGCTGGCCGGCGTGGTCCACGACGTCGTATCCACTGCCGAGGTCGATCACCTTGCGCGCCTTGAACCCGGCGAGCACGAACTGCCTCGAATCGTCGGTGTAGAGCGTGACCTGCTCCTTGAACGCCATCCGCTTCTGCTCGGCGAAGGCGACCATCGGACCTTCCGACCCATCGGGCTGCTCCAGATGGACCACATAACGGTTCACCATCATGGTGATCTTCTGGCGCACGAGCAGGCGGGTTTGCGCCTGCAGGGTTTGGGGGTCCACTTTTGTTCTCCATAGTCAGGGGATTGCCACTCTAAGGCTTTTCGTACCGGTCCTACGCCTGCGTCCCAACCAGGAATGGGCGACGAATGACTTTCCAGGAACGGGGCAGGAGACTGGATCGTTGGGCAGAGTGAAGCGAATCGGGGGAGGAGCCGCTATGTATCGGTCAAGAGAGCACAAGATGATCGCGGGTGTCTGTGGTGGTATCGCGGAGAAGTGGGGCTGGGCGCCCACCATGGTGCGCCTGCTGTTCGTTCTCTCCTGTGTCCTTCCTGGACCGCAGTTCATCATCTACCTGATCATGTGGGCCTTCATCCCGAAGGCTCCCGCCCGCGCCGGTCAGTGGTGATCCGCCCCGGCTGTGCCGTAAACGTCTATTCGTAGGACGTATGCTCGGAGTCGTGAGCGAGCGAACCATACGGGCACGGCCACTGGCCCTGATCCAGGACGACCTGGTCGACTACGAGAAGGCCATGGAACGCATGACCGAGCTGGTCGGCGCGCGGCAGCGTGACGACCAGCCGGACACGTTGTGGCTGCTCAGTCACCCGCAGGTCTTCACGGTCGGGAAGAGGACCGCCGCCGAGCACCTTCCCGACCCCTCATACGGCATCCCCGTCGTCCCCACCGGCCGGGGGGGTCAGCTGACCTACCACGGGCCGGGGCAGCTCGTGGGCTACCTGATCGTCAAGCTCCGCGCCGACGAGGGGGTCGTCGACTACGTCCGCGAGGTGGAGCTCCGGCTGGTCGAGGCGCTGGAGAAGCTCGGACTCCCGTCGGAGCGCCGTGAGACCCCGCAGGGTTCGGAGCTGCTCACGGGCGTCTGGACGCGCGAGACGGGGCGGAAGATCGTCTCGATCGGTATGCGGGCCGGCAGGGGCGTCACCAGCCACGGCTTCGCGCTGAACGTCGACGGCGACCTCGACCCCTGGCACCACGCCGTCCCCTGTGGCATGCCGGACGTCGACATGACCTCGCTGGCGCGCGAGCTGGCCGGCCCGCCGTCCTCCGAGCACGTCCGCCGGGTGGTCTCCGAGGTGTTCGAGGCGGTCTGAGACGCCCGCCGTACGGCCCGCGCGCGGCGGGCCGTACGGCGGAGAAGAGCTCAGGCGACGGGCTCGGAGTCACCCAGCGGGACGTCCTCGATGTTGCGGCGGGGCCCGGTGAACCAGTGCCGGGCCGACAGCGCCCACCACAGGGCGATGCCGATCAGCACCGCGCCTACCGCGAGCGGCGCGTAGTTCACCGAGGTCCAGGTGAAGTCCGCGTTGCCCGGCACGCCGGCCGGGCTGATCGGCATGATGAAGTAGATCGAGATGATGATGATCTCGACCACCGCGATCCAGCCCATCACCTTGTACTTGCCGCCCAGCGTCCACGGCCCCGGCTTGAACGCGGCGCCCATGCGCAGGCGCAGCCAGATCGGGATGAGGAACGCCAGGTAGAGCCCGATCACGGCGATCGAGACGACGGCCAGGAACGCGACGGGGGTCGTGGTGCCCTCCGGCGCGTACAGGGCGGGGATCGTGATCAGCAGGGCCACGACGCAGCCGGCGATGATCGCGTTGACCGGCGTCTTGTTCCTGTCGACGCGCGACCACAGCCTCCAGCCGGGGACGGCGCCGTCACGGGAGAACGCGTAGGTCATGCGGGACATCGACGTCACGCAGCTCATGCCGCAGAAGAACTGCCCGATCGTCGAGATGCCGAAGATCACGGTCGCGAGGCCGGGCGTCAGCGACGAGGTGAAGATCGCGCCGACGAAGCCCGCCTCCTTGTTGACGGCGTCGACGTCGGTGGCCGCGAACAGGAAGGCCAGGAGCAGCACCCAGCCGCCGATCGCCGAGTAGAAGATCGACTTCCAGAGCCCCTTGGCCGCGCTCATGGCCGCGCCCTGCGTCTCCTCCGACACGTGGGCACAGGCGTCGAAGCCGGTGATCGTGTACTGCGTGAGCAGGAAGCCGAGCGGCAGGACGTACAGCCAGAACGTCAGGCCCGAGGAGCTGGACCCGAAGCCCGAGTTGTTGAACTGCTCGAACAGGAAGCCCACGTTCTGGTGCTTGGACGGGCCGAAGATCAGGATGAGGACGACCACGGCCGCGCCGAAGACGTGCCACCACACCGAGATGTTCTGCAGGATCGAGATGAGCCGGTGGCTGAAGATGTTGATCAGCGCGTGCAGCACGAGCACGATCGCGAACAGCAGGAACGTCTGCCGCAGCGGGTCGCCCTGCGCCCAGCCGTCGCTGAACCGGCCGATGGTGATGTTGAGGAAGGTGGCGCAGCCGTAGTCCACAGAGGCGGTGACCGCGATGAGCCCGATCAGGTTGAGCCAGCCGGTGAACCATCCGTGGATGGGCTTGCCCAGCTTGGCCGCCCACCAGTAGATGCCGCCCGCGGTCGGGTAGGCGGACACCAGCTCGGACATGCACAGGCCGATGATGAGGATGAAGATCGAGATCAGCGGCCAGCCGATGGAGATGGCGATCGGGCCGCCGTTGTTCCATGCCTGGCCGAACGTCGTGAAGCAGCCGGCGAGGATCGAGATGATCGAGAAGGAGATCGCGAAGTTGGAGAAGCCACTCCAGCTTCGCGAGAGCTCCTGCTTGTAACCGAGCTCGGCCAGGCGTTCGGCATCGTCGTCGAGGTAAGACTGCTGGGCCATCAGGCCTCCTTGCGTGGCGCGGGTGATGCGGTGCCGCGGGTGGCTAGACGTCAGGCCGGTGGGAACGGCGGAGACGGCGCGGCCGGAGGAGAGGGGCTGCGTGGATCGGGGTCCCGGGGCCGTCGCCGGCCTCGGACGTCGTCGATGAGCAGGCCGAGTCCGGGATCGTTGAGGTCCCGTACGGCCTGGGCGAACTTGTCGGCCGCTTCGGCGTCGTAGTCGAAGTCGGCGGCAGCGGCCTGCTCGGCGAGCAGGCCGTGGTGGACGCTGAACCACAACGTCCAGGTGAAGTTGGACATAATTAGATAAAGCTGGACTCTTGACGCGGGATCCTCGTCCCCGAAGTAGGCACGCGTCAACCGCTTGACCATTTCTTGGTCGTAATCCGCCTCGGCCGCGATGTCCCCCAGCTCGAAGGCCGGGTCGTTGTTCCCCGAGAGCTGGTAGTCGACGATGCGCACCGCCGAGCCGTCGAAGATGAAGTTCTCCGGCAGCAGGTCGTTGTGGCAGGGCACGGTCGGCACCCGCCGTACGGCCAGCGCCTCCTCGATCGCGGCCACGGCCGGCAGCCAGTCCTCGTAGCCCCCGGGGATCCTCAGCGCGTGGGCGTGGCAGAGCGCCAGCAGCTCGTCCAGCTTGCGGAAGATCGAGAAGTCGGTCGCGAACCGCGGCCCCGCGTGTAGGCGCTGGCAGGCCTCGGCGATGCCCTCGGTCATCGCCGGATCCCGCACGGCCGCAGCGTCGAGCGTGGGGCCTTCGATGTACTCCAGCAGCACCGCGCCGGGGAGCCGGAGCAGCACCTTCGCGCCGACCCCGGCCTGGGCGGCCCTGGCCGTGTTGACGATCTCCAGATCGAGGGGGATGCCGAGCCCGGCGGCCGAGACCCTGGGGTCGAGGATCCGCAGCAGCCAGCGGTCGCCCGCCTCGGTGTCCACCCGGACGATGCGGTGGCTCAGGCCACCCTTGATCTGGGTATGGGTGACCGGTCGGCCGGCCCAGGCCGTCACGAGTTCGAGTGCCGAGCTGAGGACATCTGGCACGCGGGCCTCCTTTGGTCTACCTTCAGACCATTGATCCGATTCTGCGGGTTGGGTGTTACACGGGGGTACCAATGGTGAAACTTCCCGCCGAGGCGCAGGCTGTTGTCGTCGGTGGCGGTGTCGCCGGGTGCAGTGTCGCCTACCACCTGGCACGACTCGGCTGGACGGACGTCATCCTGCTCGAACAGCACGAGCTGACGGAAGGGACCACGTGGCACTCGGCCGGATTCGTCGGCCAGCTCAGGTCCACCGTCACCCAGACCCGCATGATCATGTACTCGGCCGGGCTGTATCCCGAGCTCAGGGATCTGACCGGGCTCGACCCCGGCTGGCACGGCGCGGGCGGCCTGCGGCTCGCCACCACCGCCGAGCGGCTGGAGGAGCTGCTCCGCCAGGCCGGCGCCGCCGAGACGTACGGGCTCGACCTGGACGTCCTGTCGGCGGCCGAGGCGCGGGACCTGCTGCCCCTGATGGAGGTCGGCGACGTGCGCGCGGCCCTGTGGCTGCCGGGCGACGGCTGGCTCGACCCGGCGAGCCTCGCTCGGGCCCTGGCGGCGGGCGCGGAGAAGCTCGGCGTGCGCATCGTGACCGGTGCGCGGGTCACCGGGCTGGACGTCCAGGACGGCCGGATACGCGGCGTCCGGGTGGGCGAGCAGGTCATCGCCACAGAGACCGTGGTCAACGCGGCGGGGGCGGCGGCCGGGAAGATCGGGCGGCTGGCGGGGGCCGACATCCCGATCGTGCCGATCAAGCACCAGTACGTCGTGACGCGGCCGTTCGGGGTGCCCGCGAGCACGCCGACCGTTCGCGACCCGGACAACATCGTGTACTTCCGGGAGGACGGCGGCGGCATCCTCGTGGGCGGCTACATCCGCACCCCGGAGATCTGGGAGGCGGAGGCGCCGCTGGCCGAGCCACGGACCCTCTTCGCCCCCAATATGCCGAAATTTCGTGAATCGTGGGAGTCGGCGTGCCGGCGGCTTCCCGAGCTCCGCGACCTGGCCCGCACGGAGAGCGGCGGCGGCCAGGACCCCGCCGCCTTCGCCAAGGTCGTCCACGGGCCCGAGGCGTTCACCCCCGACGGGGAGTTCCTGCTCGGGGAGACCGCGGTGGCCGGGCTGTGGGTCGCCGCCGGGTTCTGCGTCCACGGGCTCGCGGCGGCGGGCGGCGTCGGCAAGGTCATGGCCGAGTGGATCGTCGACGGCTCGCCTGAGTACGACGTCTTCGGCATGGACGTCCGCAGGTTCGGTTCCCACGCGCGCGGCTCCCGATGGGCGCGTGCCAAGGCACTCGACTCCTACAGCAAGTACTACGACGTGGTGTACCCGGGCGAGGAGCGTACGGCCGCTCGCCCGCTGCGCCGCTCGCCCGCGTGGGCGCGGCACGTGGAGCTCGGCGCCGAGTTCGGCGAGAAGGCCGGCTGGGAACGGGTCAACTGGTTCTCCCCCGGCGACGCGCGCGAGGGCGAGGAGTTCCGGCCCGCCGGATGGGCCGGGAAGTTCTGGTCGCCCGCGATCAGGGCCGAGTGCCTGGCGACCCGCGACGCCGCCGGGCTGTTCGACCAGACCTCGTTCTCCAAGCTGGAGATCACCGGGCTGGCCGGTCTCCAGCGGCTCTGCGCCAACGACCTCGACCGGCCCGCCGGCTCGGTGGTCTACACCCAGATGCTGAACGAGCGCGGGGGCATCGAGGCGGACGTGACCGTGACCCGGCTGGCCGGCGATCGGTTCCGCATGGTCACCGGCACGGCCTTCGGCGTGCACGACGCGGCCTGGCTGCGCCGCCACGGGCTCGACGTGCGGGACGTCACCTCGGCGTACGCCTGCTACTGCCTGTGGGGGCCCAAGGCGCTCGACATCCTCGGCGAGCTGACCGGCGACGACCTGACCTTCGGCTACATGCGGGCGCGGGAGATCAGCGTCGGGCTCGTGCCGGTGCTGGCGCAGCGCGTCACCTTCGCCGGCGAGTTCGGATGGGAGCTCTACTGTCCTACCGAGTACGGGCTGACCCTGTGGGACGCGCTGATGGAGGCCGGACTGCCGCACGGCATGCGCCCCGCGGGCTACCGGGCCCTGGACTCCCTGCGGCTGGAGAAGGGCTACCGCGTCTGGGGGCTCGACATCACGCCGGAGACGACGCCCATCGAGGCAGGCCTGGGCTTCGCCGTTCACGGGGACAAGGACTTCGTCGGCCGTGACGCGCTGGGCGCCCCCCGGTACGCGCTGCGCTGCCTCGTGCTCGCCGACCCCAGGCAGATCTGCCTCGGCGGAGAGCCGGTGCGGGTCGGAGGCATCCCCGCGTCCCGGGTGACCAGCGGCGGGTACGGCCACCGCGTCGACCGCTCGATCGCCTACGCCTACCTGCCGGCCGGCGAGCCCGGCGCCGAGAGCACGGAGCTCACCGGCCGGGTCGAGGTCGGCGTCAACGGCGGGTGGGTCACCGCCGAGATCGCCGGCGAGCCGCTCTACGACCCGAGCAACAAGCGCGTCCGCCGCCTCCCCGGCTCGTAGAGGCGTCCCAGGGGTTGACGGGGCTTACACCGGTTCGACAGTTCCGTGAAGCAGGGTTGAGACGTACCAGGAACGCGCATAGAACTACGCGGTCCTCTTGACTGCGCGGTGGCCGCGTCGAGCACCGCGGAGCCGGAAACAGGAGGGAACACCAGGCGGAACATCACCCAACGCCCGAGGAGGGCAAGCATGGGCACTTCGGCCGATCACAGCACGGCCAGCACCGACGACACACCCGGTGGCGCGGGCGCCGCCACCATGGCGGCCACGGTCAACATGATGGACCTGGAGCTGATGAGGGACCCCTTCGGCGGGTACTCCCGGATGCGCGAGCAGGCACCCCTCGTACGGGGCTCCTTCTTCGGACGCGGCACGCGGATCTGGCTGGTCACCAGGTACGACGACGTCAAGATGGTGCTCGGGGACCCCCGGTTCGTGAACAACCCGGCCAGCGTGCCGGGCCTGGACATCGAGAACATCCGCGAGAAGGAGATCGAGGCCCGGGGCATCCCCAAGGAGTACGCGCAGTACGTGCTCGACAGCGTCCTGGACGCCGACGGCGCCGACCACATCCGGCTGCGCAAGCTGGTGTCACGCACGTTCACCGCCCGCCGGGTCGCGGAGCTGCGGCCACGCGTGGAGGAGATCACCGAGGGCCTGCTCGACAGGCTCGCGGCCACGGCCGAGGGCGGTGTCGTGGAGCTGATGGAGCACTTCTCCTACCCGCTGCCGATCACCGTCATCTGCGAGCTGGTGGGCATCCCCGAAGAGGACCGCGCGCAGTGGCGAGAGTGGGGAAAGGCGCTCGTCACGCTGCAGTCGGGAGGCATGGCGACCGCCCTGCGGGACATGATCACCCACATCCACGAGCTGATCGAGCGGCGCCGCGCCGCCCCCACCGACGACCTGCTCACCGGGCTCATCCGCACGCACGACGAGGACGGCGACCGGCTCAGCGACACCGAGATGGTCACGCTCGTCCTGACCCTCGTGCTGGCGGGACACGAGACCACGGCCCACCTCATCGGCAACGGGACCGCCGCCCTGCTCGCCCATCCCGACCAGCTCGACCTTCTCAGGAAGGATCCGGGGCAGATGCCCCGGGCCGTCCACGAGCTCATGCGCTGGTGCGGTCCCGTACAGGCGACCCGGCTGCGCTACGCCGCTCAGGACGTCGAGATCGGCGGCATGCCGGTGCGCAAGGGGGAGGCGGTCATGGCGGTGCTGGTCGGAGCCAACTACGACCCCCGGGAGTTCGACCACCCCGAAAGGCTCGACATCACCCGCGAGCCGGACGGGCGCCGGGAGAACCACGTGGGGTTCGGGCACGGCCTGCACTACTGCCTGGGCGCGGCGCTCGCCCGCCAGGAGGGCGAGGTCGCGTTCGCGGCACTGCTCCGGCGCTTCCCCGACCTGGCCCTGGCCGTCGAACCGTCCGAGCTGGAACGCCAGCCGATGCCGGGCTCCTGGCGGCTGGCCCGGCTGCCGCTGAAACTCTGACCCACCCGTGAGCCGCGGGCGGAACCGGTTTGGCGAGGGATCCGGTTCCTGAGGCGGTGACGAACGGCCCGCCCGCCGCCCTGGGGAACGCCACGGGCGGCGGGCTTCCGCATGCCCTCGACCTCGCGGACCTGCGAAGATCCGGGAGTGCTGACCGGCCTTCGCGGCGGAGCTCAGAACGTGAGCGGGGGAAGCTCGGCGCGGGTGGGGAGGCCCTGCCAGGGGCTCCCGCTGGCCACCGTGAAGGCGGCCAGCGCGCACCCCCGGCGCAGCCGATCGGTCGGATGCAGCTCCTCCAGGAGCCCGCTGAGGTACCCGGCGGCGAAGGAGCCTCCGGCGCCCACCGGGTCCACGACGCTCACGGGCGCGGCCTGCGCGTCGTACCGCATGCCGTTGATCGTGGCGCTCGCGCCCTTGGCGCCCCTGGTGACCACCAGCTCGCGGATCGTTCCAATGACCGGCTCGATGAGCTGCAACTCGTCCTGGTTGGCGAACAGGACGTCGGCTCCGGTCGCCAGCTCGTTGAGCGCCTCGACGGCCTCCTGGCGGTCGACCCAGAGCTGCGGCCGGTAGTTCACGTCGACCGAGACGGCCGTGCCGGAGTCCCTGGCGAGCTTGATCGCGTGGTGGGCGGCGCTCCAGGCGGTGCCGCTCAGCGCCGGGGTGATGCCGGTGATGTGCAGCACCTTGGCCGACTGCAGGGCGCGCGCGGGGACGTCGCCCGGCCCGAGCCGGGACCCGGCGGACCCGCCCCGGTAGTGGACGACGTGGCCGACCCGGCCGATGCGCCGCTGCCTGATCGCCATGCCGGTTGGAGCGCCGGGGTCGGACTGCGCGTGGGAGACGTCGACCCCCTCGCCGCGCAGCACCGTGAGCACCCGGGCGCCCAGCTCGTCGGCGCCGACCCTCCCCAGCCAGGTCACGGAGTGGCCGAGCCGGGCGAGGCCGACGGCGGCGGTGAACTCGGCCCCGGCGACGTCGAGACGTACGTCGGTGTCGTGGCGGAGACGGTCGGCGGAGATGACACCCAGCGCCTCTCCGAGCGTGAAGACCTCGGTCATGTCAGGATCTTTCGTGCCATGCGACAACGCCCATCTGCCGCGGATGGCCGAAAGCATGGCAGAGACCGATGTCACTCACAATGAGATGACGACTTCGGCATCTCCTGCGGCATGACCGCCGGTTCGCGGACGGCCCGCCTAGCCGCTGAAGGCGTCGACGGCGGCCTGGCAGAAGGCCTTGAGGTCGTCGGGCCTGCGGCTGGTGATGAGCGTGTTCGGGCCGTTCGTACAGATCATCACTTCCTGGTCGACCCAGGACGCCCCCGCGTTGTGCAGGTCGGTCTTGAGGCTGGGCCAGGAGGTCATCGCGCGGTCGCCCACGACGCCCGCCTCGATGAGCGTCCACGGCGCGTGGCAGATCGCCGCGACCGGCTTGCCGGCGTCGAAGAACGCCCCCGCGAACCGCACGGCGTTCGCGTCGAGCCGCAGGTTGTCGGGGTTGGCGACGCCGCCGGGCAGCACGAGGCCGTCGAAGTCGCCGGCGCTGACCTCCTCGACGGTGGCGTCGACGTCGAACGTGTCCGCCTTGTCGAGGTGGTTGAAGGCCTGCACTTTGCCCGGCAGGGTGGAGATCAGCCGGGGGGTTCCTCCGGCCTGCTCCACGGCCTTCCACGGCTCGGTGAGCTCGATCTGCTCGATCCCCTCGGGGGCCACCAGAAAGGCGATCGTCTTGCCCTGAAGCATGTTGACTCCTCTGAGCTGCGTTTCCTTCCTCGCTAGCCCCGTGCCCGGCATCTTGGCGTGTATGCGCCGGAGCCTACGGAGTCTCACATCTCCTTGAGGAGTGTCTCCAGGAACCGCCTGGACTCGGCCACGGTGGACGCCTCGACGCACAGGCGGTCCATGACCTTCATGTACGGGTCGGTCTCCTCGCGCTTGTCGAGGTACAGGGCGCTGGTGAGCTGCTCCATGTAGACGACGTCGGGGATCTCGCGCTCGTGGAACCGAAGGATGGTGAACGGTCCGCCCGCCGCCGCGTGCCCGCCGTGGCCGAACGGGACGATCTGAAGGGTGATCGTGGGCGACGCGGTCAGCTCCAGGAGGTGCTCGACCTGCGCGCGCATGACCTTCGGGCCCCCGAGCGGGCGCCGGAGCGCCGCCTCGTCGAGCAGGGCCCAGAACTTCGGGCCGTCGGAGCAGGCGATGCGCTGCTGCCGGGCCATCCTCAGGGAGATGCGGCGGTCGATCTCCTCCGTGGGCGCTTCCGAGTGGCCGAGCCTGATCACCGCACGGGCGTAGTCCTCCGTCTGCGTGAGGCCGGGGACGAACTGGATCTCGTACGTGCGGATGACGGAGGCGGCCTCCTCCAGCCCGACGTAGAGCTCGAACCACGTGGGGAGCAGGTCGCTGTACTTGTGCCACCAGCCCGGCGCGTTGGCCTTCTCGGCCAGATGGAGGAACGTGGCGCGCTCCTCGGACTCGCCCACGCCGTACATGGTGAGCAGGTCGGCGACGTCGCGGGTCTTGAAGCCGACCCGGCCGAGCTCCAGACGGCTGATCTTGGCGTGGGAGGCGCGGATGGCCTCGCCCGCCTGCTCGCGCGTGATGCCCTTGGCCGTGCGCAGGCGGCGCAACTGGGAGCCCAGGAGGATGCGGAGCGCGGTGGGCCCGCCTCGGGTGGTGTGGGCAAGGAGATGCCCGTCAGGAGAATCGTCAGACCCCAGCGCCGAAATCATGCGAGCTCCCTGGAGCCTCGGATGAATGAGCCGACAGTGTCTCATCCTCGGGTGTCGGTCGTATACCGCGTCTCACAGAGTGGGTCTTTTCGGACTAACCCCCCAGAATGACCCCTGTTTTAAGAGTGAATGTCACAGTTCCGTGAGAAAAGAGCGGCCTGCACGTGCATCTGTCCTTGCATCCGTACGCAACGTGAAGAAAGATTGACTGTCCACGTCATGTCCCGACCGCGTGAACGGCCCAACGTAGTGAGGACCTTGATGACCGCACACCACCTGGCACGCCGCCAGTCCGTTGTACGGGGTGAGGCTCCCTGGTGGCTGCTGCCCGCGATGGAGGACAACCTCTGGGAGCCCGTCGCGGAGCTGCGGGCCCTCGGCCGTACGGGCGCGTCGGTCAAGATGGCACGGGACTTCACGGTGACGACTCTGAGCAACTGGGGTCTTGACGAGCTGACCTGCGACGCCCGTCTGGTCGTCTCCGAGCTGGTCAGCAACGCCGTGCGGCACGCCGGGGAGCCCACCCGGCTCCGCCTGCTCCACCGCGCGTCCCACGTGGTGTGCGCCGTCTTCGACCCCGAGGACCGGCCGCCGGTCGTCACGGAGGCCGACTACTTCGCCGAGAGCGGCAGGGGCCTGTGGCTGGTCGAGAGCCTGAGCTGCTCCTGGGGCTGGCGGCTCCAGGAGGGCCACGGAAAGCTGGTGTGGGCCGCCTTCACCGCTCCCTTCGCACTCGGCCGCGACCGCACCTCCGCCTGACGCCCGCCGGGTCGTGCCTCCCCGTGAGGCCCCGCCGGGGTGCCCGACCTGCCCCGACCTGTCCCGGTCTGCGCCGATACTGGGGGGGTGCTGAGCAGTCACCGCCTCAGGGTGCTCCTGGAGGTCTTCCGCACCGGCAGCATCGCCGGAGCCGCGCGGAGCCTGCGCCTTTCGCCGTCCGCCGTGTCCCATCAGCTCTCCAGGCTGGAGGAGGAAGCGGGCATCGGGCTGGTCGAGCGTGACGCGCACAGCCTGCGCCTCACCGCGGCCGGGCGCCGGCTCGCCACCCGGGCGCAGGAGGTGCTCGACATCATCGAGGCCGCCGAGAAGGATCTGCTCGCCCAGGCGCGGGCGGACTCCGGGCAGCTGAGCATCGGCTTCTTCGCCTCCGCCGGCTACCGGCTGCTGCCCCTGGCGCTGTCGACGTTCAGCGCCCGGCACCCCGGCGTGGAGCTCGACCTGGTCCTCGGCCAGCCGCACGAGCTTCTTCCCGACCTCGAACGCGGCGCGCTCGACGTGCTCGTGGTGTTCGAGAACGCCCTGGACCCCTGGAAGGCTCCCGACGGCGTCGAGGTGATCCACCTGTTCGACGAGCCGCAGCTCCTGGTCGTGCCGGTGGGGCATCCGGCCGGGCAGCGCCCGAAGGTACGGCTGGCCGACCTGGCCGACGAGCCCTGGATCACCACCTACGGCACCGGCACGCCGGTCTCGGTGCTGGAGCGTGCCAGCGCGCTGGAAGGCTTCAGCCCGGCCATCCGCTGCCGCAGCGACCACTACGAGGTCACGCTCGGGCTCGTACGGGCCGGGCTGGGCGTGGCGCTGGTGCCGAGCCTCGGCGCGCAGGGCGCCACGGGGATCCACGTCTGCCGGGTCGAGGGGCCGAAGCTCTTCCGCCGCATCGGCGCGGCCATACGGCCCACCAACCCGAACCCGGCGCTGCGCTCCTTCATCGACTACCTGCGCGACGCCTCGGCCCAGCTACGCAACGCCCAGCGCTGACCCCTCACCATCCTGGCCGGACCGGATGCCCCGTACCGGTCACTCGCGCCGACCAACGCGTCGGTCACTCGCGCCGCAGGGCCAGGGCGCCGATCCTCAGCCCGGCCTGCCGTACGGCCTTGACCAGGTCGTGCTCCTGGCCCGCCGGTCCACTGGCCAGCACGGCGTAGCCGACGCCGCGGGCGCCGACCAGCACGCCCACATCCGTACGGACGCCGGTGTCGGTGCCCGTCTTGTTCGCCACCCAGACGGTGCCGGGCGGAGCCGCCGAGGGGATGACGCGGTCCTCCGGCTCGTGGGGGAGCAGGGCGGGCACGAGGCTCCTGTCGGTGTTGTGCGCCATCCAGCCCAGCAGCATCGCCTTCCACGGCGCCTCGTCCGTACCGTCCGCGACCAGCAGAGCGGCGAACCGGGCCAGCTCGGCGGCCGTGCCCACCGAGAAGGTGGGCGGGTGCTCCGGAAGGCGGGGCTCGCGGATCAGGTCGAGGATCCGGGTGCGGGCGAACCCGAGGTCGGCGGCCCTGGCGTTGACGCGGTCGAGTCCGAGCCGCCGCAGCAGCGCGTTGGTCGCCGTGTTGTCGCTCACCGCCGCCGTGAGCAGGGCGAGGTCGGCCACGGTCCAGCGGCGGGCCGACAGTCCGACCAGCAGGCCCGACCCACCTCGGTAGTCCTCGTCCAGCAGCGTCACCGGCTCGGCGGGGTCGAGGGACCCCGCGGCGACGCTCCGGGCGACCTCGGCGAGCAGCAGGAGCTTCCCGGCGCTGGCCAGCGGAAGCTCCACGTCCTCGTTCAGGGCGAGCAGGCCGGGCACGGAGACGGCGAGCGTCCCCGGGCACTCGTCTCCCAGGGAGTCCAGGTCGATCATGTGGCGAGCACCGTTCCCGGGCGGGCGGTGGTCGGGGTGCCGTCCCTGACCACGATCTGCCCGCCGACGATCACGGCTCCGATCCCGGCGGGAGGCAGGAGCGGCTCGCTGAAGGTGGCGCGGTCGGCCACGGTGGCGGGGTCGAATACTACGAGGTCGGCATGGGCGCCGTCACGGATCACCCCGCGACCGGCGAGTCCGAAGCGGGCGGCGGCCATGCCGGTCATCTTGTGCACCGCCGCCTCCAGCGTGAGCAGGCCGACGTCGCGGCCGTAGTGCCCGAGCACCCTCGGGTAGGTGCCCGCCCAGCGGGGGTGCGGGCGCCCGCCCGGCTTCGGCACGCCGTCTGAGCCGATCATGGCGTACGGCGAGGCCAGCACCCGCCGCACGTCCTCCTCGACCATCGAGTGGCTGATGATCGTCACCTCGCCGTCCTCGGCGATCAGAAGGTCGGCGGCGACGTCCACCGGGTCGGCGTGCCTGGACTCGGCCAGCTCCGCGACCGTACGGCCCTCGACCTCGGGGTGGCGCGGCGCGCAGGCGATCGAGACGCGGTCCCAGCCGCCGTTGCCGACCGTGTTCTCCCAGCCGGGGACGCCTTCCGCGATGGCCCGCCGCATGCGATCGCGCTCGGCGGGATCCGCCAGCCGTACGGCCAGGGCCGCGAAGCCGCCGTCGTTGGCCCAGGGCGGGAGCATCGCGGCCAGGGCCGTGCTGCCCGCCGTGTACGGGTAGACGTCGCAGGTGATGTCCATGCCCCCGGCGCGCAGCCCGGCGATGCGGGGCAGGGTGCGCGAGGTGCGGCCCCAGGCGTACTTGCCCGCGGTCTTGTGGTGGGAGACGTGCAGCGCCGCCCCGCTCCGGCGGGCGATCTCGACGGCCTCCTCCAGCGCCTCCTCCACCCGGGACATCTCGTCGCGCAGGTGCGTGACGTACGGCTTGCCGTGGCGGGCCGCGACGGCGGCGAGCGCGACGACCTCGTCGGTGCCCGCGTACGTGCCGGGGGTGTAGATGAGCCCGGTCGAGAGGCCGGCGGCCCCCTGGGAGAGCGACAGATCGAGCAGCGAGCACATGGCGCCGAGCTCAGAGGGCGTCGCGGGACGGTCGACATGGCCCATCACGCCGGCGCGGAGGGTGCCGTGCCCGACGAGGGAGGCGAGGTGGTTGGCCCTGGGCAGCGCGGAATGCCGCGCGGCGAACCCCGCGAAGTCCCGAAATATCCCGACCTCGCCGCCGAAGCTGATCCGGGTCTCCCCACGCAGCTCCTCCAGCCGCTCGGGGAGGGCCGGGAAGAGGCTGGAGCCGCAGTTCCCGCAGATCTCGGTGGTCACCCCCTGGAGCACCGACGCCCACAGGAGCGAACGGTCACCGTCCGCGCCGATCAGGGCGACGCCGTCCGAGTGGGTGTGCACGTCGACGAAGCCGGGCGCGACGGCCGTCCCGCCCGCGTCGAGCACCTCCCGCGCCTCCACGGGACGGCCCGGCGGCAGCACGGTGATCCGTCCCTCCGCCACGCCGACGTCGGCCATACGTCCCGGCGCCCCCGTGCCGTCGACCACGAGGCCACCGCGGACCAGCAGGTCGAAGCGCCTCGGGCCCGTGCCGCTCACAGGACCTGTCCGAGGAAGGCGCGGAAGCGCTCGTGGCGCGGGTCGGCGAGGACCTTCCGGGGGTCGCCCTCCTCGACGATCATGCCGTCGTCGATGAATACGAGGTGGTCGCCGACCTCGCGGGCGAATCCCATCTCGTGAGTGACCACCATCATGGTCATGCCGCTGGCGGCGAGGTCGCGCATGACCGCGAGCACCTCCTGGACCAGCTCGGGGTCGAGCGCGCTGGTGGGCTCGTCGAACAGCATCAGTTTGGGGTCCATGGCCAGGCTGCGGGCGATGGCCACCCGCTGCTGCTGGCCCCCGCTGAGCTGCGCGGGGTAGTGGTGCGCCCGGTCGGCGAGCCCCACCCGCTCCAGCAGCTCGACGGCCGCCCGCCGCGCCTCCGCCTTCGAGACGCCCTTGACCGTGACCGGCCCTTCCATGACGTTCTCCAGCGCCGTGCGGTGCGGGAAGAGGTGGAAGCGCTGGAAGACCATGCCGATGCCCTGCCGCTGCCGGGACAGCTCGGCCGGGCGGAGCAGGTGGAGGCGTTCGCCCTGCTCGTGGTAGCCGATCAGCTCGCCGTCGACCCAGATGCGCCCCGCGTCGATGGTCTCCAGGCGGTTCACGCAGCGCAGCAGGGTCGACTTGCCTGAGCCGGACGGGCCGACGACGCACACGACCCCGCCCGCCGGAACGTCCAGGCTGATGCCCTTCAGCACTTCCAGCGATCCGAAGTTCTTGCGCACCGAGCGGATCCTCACCATGGGCCCGGTCATGACACCCCGCCCCTCGCGAACGGCCGCAGGTTGCGGCGGACCCTCCCCGGCATCGTGTGGTGGCCGCGTTCGAACCGCTTCTCGATGAAGTGCTGGCCGATGCTGGCCAGCGTGGTGAGCACGACGTACCAGATCGAGGCCACCACGAGCATCGCGATGACCTCGAAGGTGCCGAGGTAGATGCGCTGGGCCACGGTCAGCAGCTCGGCGCCGGCGATGACCGACACCATCGAGGTCGTCTTGAGCATGGAGATGAACTGGTTCCCGGTCGGCGGGATGATCACGCGCATGGCCTGGGGCAGGACGACCCTGCTGAGCACCTGGCGGTGGGACATGCCGAGCGACTCGGCCGCCTCGCGCTGCCCGGGGTCGACCGATCGGATGCCCGCCCGCACGATCTCGGCCATGTACGCGCCCTCGTTGATCGCCAGGCCGAGCAGCGCGGCCGTGAACGGGGTGATCAGCTCGTTGGCCTGCCACTCGATCAGTTTGGGCCCGTCGAAGGGGATGCCGATGCTGAACGCCGGGAAGACCAGGCCGATGTTGAACCAGAAGATCAGCTGGACCAGCAGCGGCGTGCCGCGGAAGAACCAGGTGTAGAGCGCGGATGCCCCGCGCAGCACCGGGCTGCCGGACAGCTGCATCACCGCGGCGAGCACGCCCAGCGCCAGTCCGATGGCCATCGACAGCACGGTGAGCTGGATCGTCACCCACAGGCCGCCGAGGATCCTGCCGTCCACGAGGAAGGACGCGATGACGTCCCAGTGCAGGTTCTCGTTGACGATGATCGTGTAGGCCAGCCAGACCAGGAACAGCGCGGCCAGCGCCGCCATGATCCACCGGCCGGGGCGCGGCGGATGGACCGCCCTGATCGGAAGCTCGCCGCTTCGCGCCGCGAGCCCGGGGCCGCGATGCGGCCCGTGCCCGGAGTCCGGTCCGGAGTCCGGTCCGGAGCCCGATGCGGAGTCCGGTGTGGAGTCCAAGGATGGGCTCACTGCCATGGCTTGGTGTTGACGAGCACCTGGGGAACGGCGTTGGCGCTCACCCCGTACTGGTCGAGGATCGCCTTGTAGCCGCCGTCGGCCAGGAGTTCCTCCATGGCCTTGGCCACGGCGTCCCGCAGGCCCTCGTCACGCTTGTCGATCGCGATGCCCCACGGCCCGGCGTCGTACTGCTCGGAGAGCACGTCGTACTTGCCGGTCTCCTTGGCGTACATCGCCGCCACGGGGGAGTCGACGATCGTGGCGACCGCGCGGCCGGAGTCGATGCTGAGCAGGCCCGTCGGGGCGTCCTCGCTCTGCATGATCCGCATCTTCTCGGCGCACTTGTCGTTCTGCCTCTGCCCGATCGCGAGGTTCGAGCTGCCCTTGGCGAGCACGACGGTCTTCCCGCAGAGGTCGTCGAGGGTCGTGATCCCCTCGGGGTTGCCCTTCTTGACCATGATCGCGCCACCGGCGTTGAAGTAGTCGACGAAGTTCACGGCGGCGCGGCGCTGCTCGGTGTCGCTCAGCGAGGACATCACGAGGTCCCACCGCTTGCCCTGCAGGCCGGGGATCAGGCCGTCGAACGCCGCGTTCGTGACCTTGACCTTCAGCCCGAGCTTGGTGGCGACCGCCGCCGCGAGGTCGGGGTCGACGCCGGTCAGCTCCTGGGTGCCCTCCTTGTACATCTCCATCGGCGGGTACCCCTCGGAGGTGGCCACCCGCAGCTCCCCGGACGTGCGCAGCGCCTCAGGCACCAGGTCCTTGGCCGTCTTGGCCTGGGCGGCGGTCGTGCTCTTGCCCGTCTCGGCCCCCGACGACGAACGCCCGCAGCCGCCGGCGACCGCTGTGAGAGCCAGCGTGGCGGCAATGGCCACATATAGGCGCTTTGTCATGGAATCTCCTACTTTGCTGGTGCCTGACCATATGCTGGCGACGGGAGGTCTCGGTCCCAACAGTCGTGAATGCTTGCGAGCCTCAGCCTCGAAGTCTTCGATGCTCACCCCCGGCGAGCCGTCCGGCGTTCTAGCGTCGGAGCCCATGACACTGGTGATCGACGATGTGTGGCCCCGTACGGCGGCCTGGGCCGGAGAGCAACTGACCATCGGCGGGGTCGGCGCGCGCGAGCTGGCCGCCGAGTTCGGGACCCCCGCCTACGTCGTCGACCAGGCGGAGTTCGAAGCCCGATGCGCCGAATGGCGGGACGCGCTCCCCGGCGGTGAGGTCCACTACGGCGGCAAGGCGTTCCTGTGCCCCGAGATCGTCCGCTGGCTCGATCGGCTCGGCCTGTGCCTCGACGTGTGCACCGGGGGAGAGCTTGCCGTGGCGCGGGCGGGCGGCATCGCGCCCGCGCGCGTGGTGTTCCACGGCAACAACAAGTCGGTCGCCGAGTTGCGCGCCGCCGTCGCATGGGGCGTCGGGTGCGTCGTGGTCGATTCGTTCACCGAGATCGAGCGGCTGGCCGCCGTCGCCACCGAGGCGGGTGTGCGGCAGAGCGTGATGGTCCGCGTCACCCCCGGCGTGAACGCCCATACCCACGAGTTCATCGCCACCGGCGGCGACGACTCCAAGTTCGGGTTCTCCCTCAACGCCGGCCTGGCGGCGGAGGCGGTCAGGCGGGTGCTGGCGGAGCCCTCGCTGGAGCTCGCCGGGCTGCACTCCCACATCGGCTCGCAGATCACCGACCTCGACGGGTTCGCGCTCGCCGCCCGCCGGATGGCCGGGTTCCTCCTGGCCTGCGAGGTGGAGCACGGCGTCTCGATCCCCAAGCTCGACCTCGGCGGGGGCCTCGGCATCGCCCACCGTCCGGGCGACCCGGTCCCGCCCCGGCCCGCCGACGTGGTGGCGGCCCTGCGCGCGGCGCTCCCCGGCCACGTACGGCCGGCGGTGGAACCCGGCCGCTCGATCGCCGGGCCGACCACGGTCGCGCTGTACGAGGTGGGCACGGTCAAGGAGATCCCGGGCGTGAGGACGTACGTCAGCGTGGACGGCGGGATGAGCGACAACCCGCGCCCGGCGATGTACGGCGCGGCCTACACGGCCACCCTGGCCTCCCGCCGCTCCGACGCCCCGCCTCGTGTGGTGACGGTCGTGGGCAGGCACTGCGAGAGCGGTGACGTGCTGATCCGCGACCTTCCGCTGCCCTCGGACCTGCGCCCTGGCGACCTGCTGGCGATCCCGGCCTCCGGGGCGTACCAGCGGGCGATGGCGAGCAACTACAACCACGTCACCCGACCGCCCGTGATCGCCGTGAACGAGGGCTCGGCCCGCGTGATCGTCCGCCGCGAGACCGAAGAGGACCTGCTGCGCCTCTACCCGTGACCCTTCGCCCGTGAGGGGTGTTCCAGGTCGCGGCGCTGCTCGACGGCCAGGCGGGTCAGCTCGACGCGGGAGGCGATCCCCAGCTTGCGGAAGATCTGGCGCAGGTGGAACGCGACCGTGTGCGCGCTGATGAACATCTGGTCGGCGACCTGGCGGTTGGTCCAACCCTGGGTGACCAGGAGCGAGACCGCGCACTCGGTGTCGGTCAGGCTGGCCCAGCCGGAGATCGGCCGCTCGGCGGTCGCCCAGTGCCGGTGCCGTACGCCCATCCTGCGCAGCCTGCGGCGCAGGCGGGCGGCGTCCCTGGCCGAACCGGTCTCCTCGTAGCCGGCGAGCGCCTGGTCAAGACTCCGGACCGCCTCCTGGCGGTCGCCCGAGGCGGCCAGGACCACGCCGAGGTCCTCGGCGGCCGAGGCGCGCGCCCACGCGTCCGTCCCCTCCTTGGCGGCCAGGCCCAGCGCTTCGGCGTCCCCTTCGAGCAGCGCGCGCGCGTGCGTGGCGGCGGCGCGGACCGTACGGAAACCCGGGTTGCCGCCCGCGAGGCTCTCGGCGGCCGTGACCGCCAGCACGGCGCTGGCGCGGTCGCCCGCGGCGAGGGCGACGCGGACCAGCCAGGGGGCGCAGGCCGGGTCGTCCACGAGGACCCGGCAGTGCTCCCGAAGCGCGGGATACAGGCCCCCGACCAGCTTCATCGCCTCCACAGGGCCGTCGCGCGCCTCGGCGACCCGGGCGGCGGGCATCGCGCACCACCCGGGAGCGGCGGGGGCGGCGTGGGGGGAAAGCCGGTCGTAGTCGGCCTCGACGTGCTGGGCGGCATGGCGGGTCAGCCGGTCGCGGTCGGCCTCGACGTGCTGGGCGGCGGTTCGCAGGTCTCCGCGCCGCAGCGCCACGGTGCTCAGCACGGAGGCCGCCAGCGAGCTGAACAGGTGAGTGCCGAGGCTTCCCGCCAGGTCGAGACCATCCTGGGCGTCCGCCACGGCGTCGTCCAGCCGCCCGGCCACGAGCTCGGCCCGCGCGCGGAGCACGGCGGGGGCGGAGGCCCATGCGCTGTGGCCGAGCGCCTCCACCTCTTCCCCGGCCTCCCTGACGGCGATCTCCGCCTCGTCGAGCCGCCGTATGTCGGTCAGCATCGACGCCAGGGCCAGGCGCGGATGGGTGCGGCGCACCGCCACCGAGCCGCCCTGCGCCCGCCGCACGGCTTCGCGCGCGAGCTGGAGCCCGTCGGCGAGCCGCCCGGAGTTCCATCGGGCCGTCGCCAGGACCACCATCGCGCCGACGACCACCGCCTCCCCGTGGCGGTCGGCCGCCGTCAGGACCGCCTCGGCCTCCTCGGCGGCCCGCCGGCCGTCGGGCAGCCCGGCGAGGCCGTACAGCAGGGCGAGGGTGGCGCGGTCGCGTAGGTGGCAGGGCAGGCCCGGCTCCGCGAGCGCGGCACGCGCCTCCGCGACGGCCTCCGCGGCCCGGCCGTTCATGAACAGCAGGCCAGAGAGCGCGCAGCGCAGCTCGGCGGCGGCCTGAGGCGACACCGGCCGGGCCAGCGCCGAACGCACGAGCCTCCCCGCGTCGTCGAGGCGTCCCGCCTCGGTGGTGGCCTCGATGGCGGTGACGACCCGGGCGAACCTGCTCGGGTCGGAGAGGTCGCTGAGCTCGACGGCCTGTACGGCGAGGTCCGCGGCGGCGCAGGGGGAGCAGGCCAGGACTTCGGCGACGGCCTGGTCGAGGCCGATCAGGGTACGCGCGTCGCCGGGCCGGGTGCCCTCGATCAGGTGGCCGGCGGCACGTATGGGCGAACCGCCCCGGTCGAGGAGGATCTTGCCGATCTGGTGGTGCAGCGCGTGGCGCACGGGAGGGGGCAGGGCGGCGACGACGGCCTGCCAGACCAGCTCGTGCCGGAACTCCAGCGCCTCCTGCGTGGTCACGAGGATCCCGGCGTCCATGGCCTCTTCGAAGGCGGGGAGCAGCGCGGCCGGGGACGTCCCGACCAGCTCGGCGGCGTCCTCGGGTGAGAAGGACCGGCCGAGCACGGCGGCCGCCTCCACGAGCTGCCGCGTGTCACGGCTCAGGCCGTCGAGCAGGTGCCGTACGAGGGCGTGGACCCGTTCGGGGGCCTTGGCCGAGAGCAGGCGGGTCCGGCCTCCCGCCACCTCGACGGAGCCCTCCTCGCGCAGGCCGGAGAGGAGTTCGGTGAGAAGGAAGGGGTTGCCGCCGGCGCCCGCGGCGAGGGCGAGGAGGTCCGGTTGCGGTACGGCGCCGAGGACGTCGGCGGCCACCTCGGCCACGATGTCGTCCGGGAGCGGCCCGAGCTCGACGCGGATCGCCCCGTGCTTTTCGAGGCAGCGGAACAGGCGCTCGGCCTCGTCGTCGCGTGCCGTGCCGGGTCCGGACGTCCTGCGAGATCCCGGCGTCCACAAGGCTCCCGGCGTCCACAAGGCTCCCGGCGTCTGCGAGGCTCCCGGGGTCCGCGAGGCTTCCGGGGTCCACGAGGCTCCGCGGGTCCGGGACGGCCCTGGGAGGCTCAGGGCCGGCGACGGGCCCGTGACGGTGCGGCGGGCCAGCAGCCACACGACCGGTTCGGCGATCAGCTCCCAGTGGAGCGTCCGCAGCGCCGCGAGCGTCGCGGGATCGGCCCACTGGAGATCGTCCAGGCCGACCAGCACGGGACAGGTGGCCGTGCAGCTCTTCAGTCGCACCCGTAGCTGCTCCACCACCTGGACGCGGGGGTCCAGCTCCTCGTTGCGGGAGGCGTGGGCGGGCGGCTCGTCCAGGGCCATGAACAGCGGGGCCAGCGGGATGACCTCCTCCAGCTCCTCCGACCCGCCCGTCACCGGGAGGAACCCCTGCCGGGAGGCATGGGCGGCGGCCTCGGCCAGCAGCAGGCTCTTGCCCGTCCCGGGCTCGCCCTCGACGAGCAGCGTCCCCCCTCGGCCGTCTCCGGCCGCTCTCAGGAGGTGGATGAAGGTGTGCCATTCGGGCTCGCGTCCACGCATGTCTCCCCCTGTGACGGGGTGCCGTCCTCGGCGCGGGTCCTTAGACCCGCCGGGGTGAGCGACCCCGCTCAACCGGTGGCCGGCCGCGTTCCTCACCGGGTCACCTGCCTTTGACCACAGTACACATGGCCCGGGAACGGCTTCTCGAACGGGGAGGCATCCTCAATTCGGATAGACATCGGCGTCCGCGCGCCGCCTGCTCGGCTCCCGCGATCGGGTTCTCGCCGGTTCCCCGGCCCGCGCCGGGCGTGAGCGCCGGGTCCGGGCACCTCAACGACTAGCAGGTTGGAGGATGTGGGGCTCTTCTCCACTGGCGAGGGTCAAGGTGTGGGCGCACGTGGCGGCACGCGGTGCCGGGGCGGGCGCGCGTCTCGCTGTGCCAGTGCGCACGCCGCCAGGGGAGGTAGAAATGGCGAAGGCAGTCGGGATCGATCTCGGCACGACCAACTCCGTCATCGCGACGACGGAAGACGGCCAGCCGGTCGTCATTCCCAACGCCGAGGGGCAGCGGACCACGCCCTCGGTGGTCGCGTTCACGGACACCGGTGAACGCCTGGTGGGCCAGCTCGCCCGGCGGCAGGCCATCCTCAACCCCAAGGGCACGATCTATTCCGTCAAGCGGTTCATCGGGCGCCGCTACGACGAGGTCCAGAGCGAGATCAACGCCGTGTCCTTCGACGTCGTGCCGGGCCCCGACGACGCGGTCCGGTTCAAGGTGAGGGACAAGCTCTACGCGCCGGAGGAGATCTCCGCCCTGATCCTCCGCAAGCTGGTCGGCGACGCGGCGAAGTTCCTGGGAGAGAAGATCACCGAGGCGGTCATCACGGTGCCCGCCTACTTCAACGACGCCCAGCGCCACGCCACCAGGGACGCCGGCAAGATCGCGGGCCTGGAGGTCATGCGGATCATCAACGAGCCGACGGCGGCCGCCCTCGCCTACGGCCTGGACAAGAAGGGCAGCGAGACCGTCCTGGTCTTCGACCTCGGCGGCGGCACCTTCGACGTCAGCATCCTCGACATCGGCGAGGGCGTGATCGAGGTCCGCTCCACCGCGGGCGACACCCACCTGGGCGGCGACGACTTCGACCGCCGCATCGTCGACCACCTGGCCGACGAGTTCCAGAGGCAGGAGGGCATCGACCTCCGGCGCGACCCGCAGGCGCTCCAGCGGCTGTTCGAGGCCGCCGAGAAGGCCAAGGTGGAGCTCTCGTCGGTCACCCAGACGACCATCAGCCTGCCGTTCGTCACCGCGGACGCCAACGGCCCGAAGCACCTGAACACCACCCTCATGCGCTCCACGTTCGAGGAGATCACCCACGACCTCATCGAACGCACCATGGGACCGGTCAAGCAGGCCATCCAGGACGCCAAGCTGACGGCCGACGACCTCGACGAGGTCATCCTGGTCGGCGGTTCCACGCGCATCCCCGCCGTGCAGGCCCTGGTGCGCCGCCTCACCGGCGGCAAGGAACCGAACATGACGGTCAACCCGGACGAGGTCGTGGCCGACGGCGCGGCCGTCCAGGCCGGAGTACTGAAGGGCGAGGTCAAGGACGTCCTCCTGCTCGACGTCACGCCCCTGTCGCTCGGCATCGAGACGCTGGGCGGCGTGATGACCAAGGTCCTCGACCGGAACACGACCATCCCCGCACGCCGTACGGAGACATTCAGCACCGCGGAGGACAACCAGAGCGCCGTGGACGTGGTGGTCCTCCAGGGCGAGCGCGAGCGCGCGGCGGACAACCGGGCACTCGGCCGGTTCCGGCTGGAGAACATCCGCCCGGCGCCCCGCGGAGTCCCCCAGGTCGAGGTCACCTTCGACGTCGACGCCAACGGCATCCTCAACGTCACGGCCAAGGACAAGGACACCGGCGCCGAGCAGCGCATCACGATCAGCGAGAGCTCCAACCTCGACAAGGGCGAGATCGACCGGATGGTCCAGGACGCCGAGCAACACCGCAGCGAGGACGCCAGGGTCCGCGAGGCGATCGACGCGAGGAACGCGCTGGACTCGGTGGCCTACCAGGTCGAACGTCGGCTGGCCGAGCTCGGGGACACGGTGCCCGTACACGAGAAGGCACGCGCGGAGCAGCTCGTCGCCGACGCACGCCAGGCGATCAAGGAGGAGGCGCCCGTCGAGCGGCTGCGCGACCTCAGCTCGGAGCTGCAGCAGATCTACCACAGCCTCAGCGCGGTCCACGCGCCGCAGGGCGAGCCCCAGGGCGCGGAGGCGGGAAGCGCCGAGACGTCCGCCAAGCAGGGTCCGTCCAGCGGCGGTGACGACGACGTCATCGACGCCGAGTTCACCACATCGGACTGACATGGCCGGCCACCACGACGAGACGCCTCCGGGCGCGGGTCCTCCCGGCGGGGGCCGGCCGCCGGCGGGCGCGTCCGCCGGGGGCACCGGCCTCGACGCCGGCTTCGGCGTGCCCGCGACCGAGGCACCCGCGACAGGGGAGGTGCCCGCGACAGAGGCATCCGCCACAGAGGCGCCCTCCGGCGAATCGGCCGTCGCGGACATGGACGCGAAGATCGCCGAACTGGAGGACCGCTGGCTGAGGTCCGCCGCCGAGCTGGACAACCTGCGCAAGCGCATAGCCAGGGATGCCGAGCGGATCCGTGCCGAGGAGCGGGCCCGCCTGATGAGGGAGTGGCTGCCGATCGTCGACAACCTGGACCTCGCCCTCCGGCACGCCGGCGCCGACCCGGACGCCGTCATCGAGGGCGTGCGCGCGGTGCGTGACCAGGCCGTGGCGCTGCTCGCCCGGCTCGGGTTCCCACGCCACGACGAGGCCGGGGTGCCGTTCGACCCGAGCCGCCACGAAGCCGTGAGCACGGTGGCGGATCCGGACCTCCCGCCGGGGACGGTGGTCGAGGTCGTACGGCCCGGCTACGGCGACGGCGAGCGGCAGCTCCGCCCGGCCGCGGCGGTCGTCTCCACGAAGCCGGAGTCGGTCGTCTCCACGAAGCCGGAGTGAGGCGAGCGATGGCGGCGCGCGACCACTACCAGGTCCTGGGGGTGCCGAGGACGGCGAGCCAGGACGAGATCCAGCGTGCCTACCGCAAGCTCGCCCGCGCCTACCACCCCGACGTGAACAAGGACCCCGGCGCCGAGGAGAAGTTCAAGGACGTCTCCGAGGCCTACGACGTGCTGTCCGACCCCGGCAAGCGGCGGCGGTACGACGCGTTCGGGGCCGACTGGCGGTCGGTGCCCGAGGACGTCGACCCGGAGGCCTGGTCCAGGTCGCGGGCGAGGGCCGGGGCCGGAGCGGGCTGGGGCGCAGGCGGAGGCTGGGGACGCGCGGGCGGCGGCCGTACGGCCGGGCAGGGCCAGGGGTTCCGCTTCACCTCCGACGAGGGCGTGGACGTCGACCTCGAAGACCTCTTCGGCGGCATGTTCGGCGGAGGGGCCCAAGGAGGGAGCCAAGGAGGGGCCCAAGGAGGGGCATGGGGAGGCGGACGCCGCTGGGGGCCGGTCCCCGGCGCCGACCATGAGGCCGAGATCACCCTCACGGTCGACGACGCCTACCACGGCGGGCGCCGCACGATCACCCTCCAGGGGCCGGACGGGCCGCGCACCCTCCAGGTCACGATCCCTCCCGGGGTGACGGACGGCCGGCGCGTCAGGCTCGCCGGCCAGGGCGGCCACGGCGCCGACGGCGGCAGGGCCGGGGACCTGTACCTGGTCGTCCGGATCTCCGATCCCCGCTACCGCGTCGAGGGGCGCGACATCTACGTGCCGCTGCCGCTGACCCCGTGGGAGGGGACGCTCGGGGCGACCGTCGCCTTCGACACGCCCGGCGGTGAGGCCAAGCTGAAGGTGCCGCCGGGGACCTCCACCGGCCGCCGGCTGCGCCTGCGCGGGCGGGGGTTGCCGAACCCGAAGGGCCAGCCCGGCGACCTGTACGCCGAGGCCCAGATCATGGTGCCGCCCAGTCTGACCGGCGAGGAGCGGAACCTGTTCGAGCGGCTGGCGGCGGTCTCCGACTTCAACCCGAGGAGGTCGACGCGATGAACTCTCGCCGGGCCGGGCCGCGCGCCGAAGGCGCGCAGAGGTCCACGACGGCTCTGGTACGGATGCCGGGCATCGGCCTGGAGTCGTTCGCGCGTGCCGGAGGGCTCCACCCCGACCAGGTGCGCCGGCTGGTCGCCCTCGGGCTCCTCGACCCCGTGGCGGAGAGCGGGGACGACATGAGGTTCCCGCCCTCGCAGCTCGTCCTGCTCGGCCGGATCGAGCGCCTGCACGCCGGCCTCGCGCTCAACTACGCGTCGCTCGGCGTGGTGATCGACCTGCTCGACCGTATCGCGGAGCTGGAGTCGGCTCTGCGTACCCGCTCACGACCTACGGGAGTCTCATCGTGGACCCGAACCGACTGACCCAGAGATCGCAGGAAGCCCTGCACGACGCGCAGACCAAGGCCATCCGGTACGGGCACACCGAGGTCGACGGCGAGCACCTGCTGCTGGCGCTGCTCGAACAGCCCGAAGGGCTCGTGCCCCGCCTGCTGTCCGCGGCGGGCGGCGACCCGGACAAGCTACGCCTGGAGCTGGAGGCCGAGCTTGAACGGCGTCCCAAGGTCAGCGGTCCCGGCGCCTCCCCCGGGCAGGTGTACGTCACCCAGCGTCTGTCCCGCGTGCTCGACCTCGCCGATCAGGAGGCCAAGCGGCTCAAGGACGACTACGTCTCGGTCGAGCACCTCCTGCTCGCGCTCATGGACGAGGGCGCCGAGAGCGCGGCCGGCCGCCTGCTCCAGGGCCACGGGATGACCCGTGAACGGCTGCTGGAGGTGCTCACCCAGATCCGGGGCAACCAGCGCGTGACCTCCGCCAACCCCGAGGTCGCCTACGAGGCCCTGGAGAAGTACGGGCTCGACCTCGTGGCCGCCGCCCGGGCCGGCAAGCTGGACCCGGTCATCGGGCGCGACGCAGAGATCCGCCGGGTCATCCAGATCCTGTCCCGCAAGTCCAAGAACAACCCCGTGCTCATCGGCGACCCCGGAGTCGGCAAGACCGCGATCGTCGAGGGACTCGCCCAGCGCATCACCAGGGGAGACGTCCCCGAGGGACTGAAGGACAAGACCATCTTCAGCCTCGACATGGGTTCCCTGATCGCGGGCGCGAAGTACCGGGGCGAGTTCGAGGAGCGGCTGAAGGCGGTCCTCACCGAGGTGAAGGCCTCAGAGGGACGGATCATCCTGTTCATCGACGAGGTGCACAACGTCGTCGGCGCGGGCGCCACCGAGGGCGCCATGGACGCGGGCAACATGCTCAAGCCGATGCTGGCGCGCGGCGAGCTGCACCTGATCGGCGCCACCACGATCGCCGAGTACCGCAGGTACATCGAGAAGGACGCGGCCCTGGAACGCCGGTTCCAGCCGGTGTTCGTGGACGAGCCGTCCGTCGAGGACGCCATCTCCATCCTGCGCGGTCTGCGTGAGCGCCTGGAGGTGTTCCACGGCGTGAGGATCCAGGACAGCGCGATCGTCGCCGCCGTGGTCCTCAGCCACCGCTACATCTCCGACCGGTTCCTGCCCGACAAGGCGATCGACCTCGTGGACGAGGCCTGCGCGATGCTGCGCACCGAGATCGACTCGATGCCCGCCGAGCTGGACGAGCTCACGCGCCGGGTCATGCGGCTGGAGATCGAGGAGGCCGCGCTCGCCAAGGAGGACGACCCGGCGAGCGGGCAGCGGCTCGAAGCGCTCCGCAAGGAACTGGCCGGCCTGCGGGCCGAGGCCGACGCCATGCGCGCCCAGTGGGAGGCCGAGCGGCACGCCCTGAAGAAGGAGCAGCAGCTCCGCCAGGAGATCGAGGCCGTGCGGCGCGAGGCCGAGCAGGCCGAGCGCATGTACGACCTGAACCGTGCCGCCGAGCTGACGCACGGCAAACTGCCCGAGCTGGAGAGGAAGCTCCACGCCGCCGAGGAGCAGCTCGAATCCAAGCAGGGCGGCCACCGGCTGCTCCGCGAGGTCGTCACCGAGGACGAGATCGCCTCGATCGTGTCCCGGTGGACGGGCATCCCCGTCAGCCGCCTCAAGGAGGGCGAGCGGGAGAAGCTGCTGCGGCTCGACGAGATCCTGCACGAGCGGGTCATCGGCCAGGACGAGGCGGTGCGGGCGGTGGCGGACGCGATCATCCGCGCCCGCTCGGGCATCAAGGACCCCCGCCGGCCCATCGGCTCGTTCATCTTCCTCGGCCCGACGGGCGTCGGGAAGACGGAGCTGGCCAAGGCGCTGGCCGAGGCGCTCTTCGACACCGAGGAGAACATGGTCAGGGTCGATATGAGCGAGTACCAGGAGCGCCACACGGTCAGCCGGCTGGTCGGCGCGCCTCCCGGATACGTCGGCTTCGAGGAGGGCGGCCAGCTCACCGAGGCGGTGCGGCGCAAGCCGTACTCTGTGGTGCTGTTCGACGAGATCGAGAAGGCGCACGCGGACGTGTTCAACATCCTGCTCCAGGTGCTCGACGACGGGCGCCTGACCGACGCGCAGGGCCGTACGGTCGACTTCCGCAACACCGTGATCATCATGACGTCGAACATCGGGTCGCACTACCTGCTCGACGGCGTGACGTCCACGGGCGAGATCGAGCCGGAGGCGCGCGAGCTGGTCATGGCGGAGCTGCGCTCGCGCTTCCGCCCCGAGTTCCTCAACCGGATCGACGACACGGTGCTGTTCAAGCCGCTGACCCTGCCCGAGATCGAGCGGGTCGTCTCGCTGATGTTCGACGACATCAGGGTCCGGCTCGCCGACCGCCAGATGACCCTCGACGTCAGCGAGGCCGCGCTCCGCTTCATCGCCGAGCAGGGCTTCGACCCGGTCTACGGCGCCCGCCCGCTGCGGCGGTTCATCGCCCGCGAGGTCGAGACCCGGATCGGGCGCGCGCTGATCGCCGGGGACGTCCGTGAGGGCGCGGTCATCCGCGTGGACCTGGTCGGCGACCATCTCGCGGTCTCGTACGAGAACCCCGCCGGGCGGCGAGCGGCGTAATGGTCCAAATAGTCGTCTGACGTGAGGGAGGCCATACGGATGTCCATCTCGACAATCGTGAAATGCCGGAATTGTGAGCACAAGAACCGTGTGCCCGCAGCGGCCGACGGGATCCCGCGCTGCGGCAACTGCCACGAGCCGCTGCCGTGGATCGCGGAGGCGGGCGACGACGACTTCGGTGAGGTCGTCGAGGCCGCGTCCGTCCCGGTCCTCGTCGACTTCTGGGCCGAGTGGTGCGGGCCGTGCCGGGTGGTCACCCCCGTGCTGGAACAGCTGGCGGGTGATCTCGCGGGCAAGGTCAAGCTCGTCAAGGTGAACGTCGACCGGTCGCCCAAGGTGGCCGAGCGGTCCGGCATCCAGGCTGTACCCATGCTGATGATCATGAACAAGGGTCAGGTCGTGGCCCAGCGCGCGGGCGCCGCGCCCGGCCCCGTACTCCGCGCCTGGACAGAGGAGGCACTCGGGACGAGCTGAATCGCCCTCGGACGAGCTGAATCGCCCTCGGACGAGCTGAATCGCCCTCGGACGAGCGGAACGCCCTCGGTACGAGCGGAACGCCCTCGGTCGGCCGGATCCGTCCAGAGGGGAGGCAGGCGACCTACGACGCGAGGAACGGCATGAGCGAGCGGATACAGGAGACGCCCGATCTCTACGGGGCCTACCCCCGTCTGAGAGACGAGGTGATCGCCCGCCTCGAAGGGTGCGGCGAGCGGCGGCCGACGCAGGTAGGAGAGATCCTCTTCCGGGAGGGGGAGCCGTGCCCGACGTTCTACGTCGTCCTCTCCGGCAAGGTCGCGATCGTCGAGCGGTACGACGACGAGGAGCACGTGCTCGGCGTCCACGGACGCGGCCGGTTTCTCGGAGAGCTCGGGCTGCTCACCGGGCAGGCCGGGTTCCTGCGGGCCGTCGTCCGGGAGGCGGGCGAGGTGCTCGCCGTGCCCGTGAACGAGCTGCGCGCCCTGGTCGCCAAGGAGCCCGAACTGGGCGACGTGATCCTTCGCGCCTACCTCATCCGGCGTACCATCCTGATCGAGCTGGGAGCCGGGTTCCGGATCATCGGATCGCGCTACTCGCCGGACGCGCGGCGGCTCCGCGAGTTCGCCGCCCGCAACCGCGTGCCCCACAAGTGGATCGACCTGGAAGAGGACAAGGAGGCCGACGAACTGCTCCACCACCTCGGTTTCACGCCGCAGGACACCCCGATCGTGATCCTGCGCGGCGAGCGGGTGCTGCGCAATCCGTCCAACGCCGAGCTGGCGCGCGGGATAGGCATGCCCGTACCGCTGGCACGCGAGATCGTCGGTGACCTCGTGGTCGTCGGCGCGGGACCCGCAGGTCTGGCCGCCGCCGTGTACGGGGCGTCGGAGGGGCTCGTCACCGTCGTGATCGACGCCGTGGCCTCGGGTGGGCAGGCGGCGACGTCCTCGCGTATCGAGAACTACCTCGGCTTCCCTTCGGGCATCTCCGGAGGAGAGCTGGCCGATCGCGCGGTCATCCAGGCGGAGAAGTTCGGCGCCCATTTCTCGGTGCCGGCCGAGGCCCTCTCGCTCGGCCAGCGGGACGGGTACTACGTGATAGGCCTCGACGAGGGCAAGGTGGCCAACGCGCACGCGGTCGTCGTCGCCACGGGCGCGCGGTACCGCAGGCTCGACCTGCCGCGCCTGGAGGAGTTCGAAGGGGAGGGCATCTACTACGCCGCGACCCTGTTCGAGGCGCAGCTCTGCCTCCGCGAGCCCGTGATCGTCGTGGGCGGCGGCAACTCCGCCGGCCAGGCGTCGCTCTTCCTCGCCCAGCACGCGGCGCGCGTGCGGCTCCTGGTGCGGTCGGGCGACCTCGGCAGGGACATGTCCCGGTACCTCGTCGACGAGATCGAGCGCAACCCGGGAATCCAGGTCCTCCTAAACACCGAGGTGAGGGAACTGATCGGCGACAAGGTGCTCCAGGGCGTCGTCGCCGAGAACAACCGGACCGGGGAGCGGCGCGAAATCGAGGCGAACGCGATCTTCGTGTTCATCGGCGCCGCTCCGCACACGCAGTGGCTCGCCGACGAGGTCGCGCTGGACGACAAGGGGTTCATCCTCACCGGTCCGGACGCCGTACGCGCCGGGGGCGACGGCGAGCGGTGGGAGAAGCCCGGAAGGCCGTTCCCTCTGGAGACCAGCCGGATGGGCGTCTTCGCCGTGGGCGACGTGCGAAGCGGCTCCATCAAACGCGTCGCCTCAGCCGTCGGCGAGGGCTCCATGGCCATCCGCCTCATCCACGAACACCTGGAAACGGGCGGCCTCCCTCCCGTCTGAGCGCCCTGGACTCTGAGCGCTCGGGACTCTGAGCACTCGGGACTCTGAGCGCCTTGGATTCTGAGCGGCCGGGATTCTGAGCGCTCGTGGCTTGGTGGCCATGGCTGCCGCTCTTTGCGGGGTATCTGGCCTGGTTGGGCTTGTTGGGTTTTGTTCCCACCCGTGGCCCGGTTGACGGGTGGTCCGGGCGTTGCCCACCCAGGTCGTGGTCTCTCGTGGTGCGGTGGATGGGCTCACTTCGTCTCTGGGTCCCTTTTGTTGGGGTCCTTTCTGTGCTCTCAGCCTGTCGCCATGGTGATTTCGTGGTGAGCCTGATGGGTGGGTAGCGAGGCAGGCTTGCTGTCTCCGGGGGCGGGCTTTTCGGGTGGGCAGCACACGGATCACCCGCCAATTGCTTGACGGGTGGGCGTGAACGTCTTAGGACCGTGACTCATTTGGTCATGCGGCGGTAGCAAATAGGGCAGCGGCGATGGCAACGAAGGACGCGAAGTGGTCAGCGCGGCGTTCGTGGCGCCGGTGAAGGCGTCGGCAGCCGGCCAGCCAGGAGACGGTCCGCTCGACCACCCAGCGGTGGCCCCTCCTTCTCCTCAGCGGGCTTCCTGCCGCCTTCCCCGGGTGGCGGCTATCACGGCCGAAAACAAACGACCATGACCGCAAAGCAGAAGAAGCATCGGTATGTGAACGATGTCAGTATGTCCAGCGCGCCTGAGCCTTTGACGCCCCCGAACATCCAGAAGTGGAGCGACCCATGTCCCGATCACTCATCTCCAGGATCGGCCCGCGCAAGAGCATCGCCGTCCTTGCCTCGGCCGGCGCCCTGGCCACCGCGGGTATCCTCACGTTCGTCGCCCCCACCAACGCCGACGCCGACGCGCCCGGCAAGTCGACGATCCGGTGCAGCAACGCCACGCTGAAGGGGCACTACATCTTCGGCGCCAACGGCACGTCGGTGCCCCCGAGTGGCGAGAGCATCCCGATCTCCACGGGCGGCCTCGACTACTTCGACGGCAAGGGCGGCGGCACCGGCATCGCCGCCTTCGTGGTGAAGGACGCCCTGGTGAACGACCACACCCCGATCACGCTCTCCTACAACATCAAGAGCGACTGCAGCGGGAAGGCGTCGTTCCACCTGGGCGACAGCTCGGCGAACTTCAACGTGTACGTCGACCCCTCCGGGGCGTCGTTCGTCCTGGTCGCCACCGACCCGGGCAACGTGCTGGCGGGCACCGAAACCCGAGTGAGCCGGTAACCTCCCCCGCCCTTTCGTCCCGCCCGCGGGGATCCGGCCGTCACGGCCGGTCCCCGCGGTTCTTTGTGCGCCGCTGCGTTGTGCGCGGCGCCGGGCGCCCGCGAGGAACTCCGCGACGTCGCCGCCGACGAAGCCGCTGCGTCGTCCTTCCGCCCGCCGCTGCGCAGAGCGAACCCGGCGACTAGTCCCGCAAGCGTGCTTACCCGGGTCGTTCCAGCGCCGAATCCGCGTCGGCTATTGAGGGTTTTCCAACCTCCTCAGTTACTGGAGTCGCCCTCGTCCGCGCCGGAGCCCGCTTCGAACGAGGCGTCCTCGTCGAACGCGACCCGGTGACCGCAGCCTGACGTGCGGTGCTAAACCCTGACGTGCGGTGCTAAACCCTGACGTGCGGTGCTAAACAGAGACACCGTGAGAGAGGCAGCAATGGACCAAGGCACCCGCGGCGAGCTCATCAGTCGGCTGGCCGAGGCGATCAGGTCCGTCACGACCGCGCACCCGCTGCGGGTCGCCATCGACGGGCCGCCCGCCGCCGGCAAGACCACACTGGCCGACGAGCTCGCCGTCGTCCTGCGCGCGCAGGACCGCGACGTCATCCGCGCGACCGTCGACGACTTCCTCTTCCCCCGTGCACAGCGCTACCGACGCGGCCAGTACTCGGCCGAAGGCTGCTACTTCGACGCCCACGACCACGCCGCGCTGTGCCGGGTCCTGCTCGATCCGCTGGGCCCAGGCGGAGACCGAAGGTTCCAACACGCGGTCTACGACAGAGACACCGACACCCCATCGTCCCCGCCGGCCACGACCGCCCCCGCAGACGCCGTACTGCTGTTCGACGGCGTCTTCCTCCTGCGCCCAGAACTCATCGACCGGTGGGACCTGCGCATCTTCGTGTCCGTCCCATTCGAGCAGACGGTAGATCGCGCCCGGGACCGAGGCACAGCGCTGGCCGGATCCACCGCCGACACCGCCGACACCGCAGAAATCGAGGGGATCTGGCCTGAATTGGAGAAAGAGGTCGGGCTTGTTGGGTTCCGTTCCCACCCCGTGATCCGGTTGACGGGTGATCCGAGTGCTGCCCACCCAACTCCTGGTCTCCCCGGTGGCTGCGGGATGGCGAGATCCAGGCCACCCGTTCCCACCCTCACCCGATGCCCCCGGCCGGACCCCTCCAGGGCACCCCCCCTCTGCCTCCAGGCGGCCCAACCCCCGGGCGACGACACATAGAGACCCATGACGGGCTGAAACCGCCCCACGCGCCGGGCGGAGGCGGTCACTCCACTGGTCTGATCATCTGGTGTAATCGCCAAAACTCTGTCAAGCGAAATACGTTGTGAGCGGAATACGTTTAAAGCGGAATCCGCTCATAGTGAAAATGTGCCGACAGTGAAAAAGCTGTCGGGCGGGTGTGATTTCTGGCAGCGTTAAACTCAGAATTTCGCGGCACGTAAAAACCGCGATTTCCGGCGACTAATCTGGGAGCAGGTGGCAAACGGTGACCCCGAGGCGTTCCAGCCGTGACCCGTTCGCGGCGACCTTCGAGTCCAGCTCGCATCCCGTCGAGGTGCCCTCACCCTCGATGATCGATCCGATCAGCCAGCGGCTGCTGCGCGAGCGCATCATCTTCCTCGGCCAGGAGGTCGACGACGAGATCTCCAACAGGATCTGCGGAGAGCTGCTGCTGCTCTCGGCCGAGGACTCCAAGCGGGACATCTTTCTTTACATCAACTCGCCTGGCGGTTCTGTAACGGCCGGCATGGCTTTTTACGACATCATGCAATACGTCCCAAACGATATCTCGACGGTGGCGATGGGGCTGGCCGCCTCGATGGGGCAGTTCCTGCTCTGCGCCGGCACGGCCGGCAAGCGTTACAGCCTGCCGCACGCCCGCATTCTGATGCACCAGCCATTGGGCGGCATCGGCGGCACGGCCTCCGATATCAAGATCCAGGCCGAGCAGATGCTCTACACGAAGAAGATGTTCGCCGAGCGCATCGCCTTCCACACCGGCCAATCCGTGGAGCAGATCGCGCGCGACTCCGACCACGACCGGTGGTTCACGGCCGAGGAGGCAAGGAGTTACGGCTTCGTCGACCACGTGGTGCGGAGCGCCAACCTCGTTCCCTCCGCCGGCCCGGTCTCCTGACCGGCCAGAGCATGACCTCGAAGCACGAGTGGAGGCATTATGAGTGATCAGAGCCGGCCCGGGATCCCCGCCAGGGTCGCCCCGATCGACAGCCGGTACGTCATGCCCACGTTCACCGAGCGTACGAGCTACGGCGTCAAGGAGATGAGCCCGTACAACAAGCTCTTCGAGGATCGCATCATCTTCCTCGGGGTGCAGATCGACGACACCTCGGCCAACGACGTGATGGCCCAGTTGCTGACCCTGGAGTCACTCGATCCCGACCGTGACATCAGCATCTACATCAACTCGCCGGGCGGCTCGTTCACGGCGATGGCGGCGATCTACGACACGATGCAGTTCGTCCGCCCCGAGATCCAGACGGTGTGCATCGGCCAGGCGGCGTCCGCCGCGGCCGTACTCCTCGCGGCCGGCACACCGGGCAAGCGGGCGGCGCTGGCGCAGTCGCGCGTCCTGCTCCACCAGCCCTCCACCGAGGGCAGCTTCGGGCCGACGAGTGACATGGAGGTCCAGGCGCGCGAGATCATGCGGATGCGCGCGCTCCTCGAAAGCCTCGTCGCCGCCCATTCGGGCCGGTCGCTGGAGAGCGTCCGCAAGGACATCGAACGCGACAAGATCCTCACCGCCGAGGAGGCCAAGGCCTACGGCATCGTGGACGAGATCTTCACCAGCAGGAAGCGCAAGCCCACCTTGGTCAAGTCCGTGGCCAGATGACACGCCGGTGGCGCCGCCCGCGAGAACCTTCATCGCTGGAAGCGGCGCCACCTGTCGGACGTCGGCCGGCCGTGTGGGCCGGGGCCGGGGTCAGACCTGCCCGGCCTTCTCCAGGGCGGCGCAGCAGGTGTCCACGATCAGACGCGTCACGACGTACGGGTCGCAGTTGGCGTTGGGGCGGCGGTCCTCGATGTAACCCTGCTTGTCGACCTCGACCTGCCACGGGATGCGGACCGACGCGCCACGGTTGGACACGCCGTAGTTGAACTCGCTCCACGGGGCGGTCTCGTGCATGCCGGTGAGCCGGTTCTCGATCTCGGCGCCGTATCCCGCGATGTGCTCCTCGGCCTTCTCGCCGAGGGCCTCGCAGGCGGTGATGATCGGGTCGTACCCGGAGCGCATGGCCTGGGTGGAGAAGTTGGTGTGCGCGCCCGCGCCGTTCCAGTCGCCCTTCACCGGCTTGGGGTCGAGCGTGGCGGTGACGCCGAAGTCCTCGGCGATGCGGTACAGCAGCCAGCGGGCGACCCACAGGTGGTCGGAGACGGCGAGCGGGCCGGCGGGGCCAACCTGGAACTCCCACTGGCCGGGCATGACCTCGGCGTTGATGCCGGAGATCGCCAGACCGGCCTCCAGGCAGGCGTCGAGGTGAGCCTCGACGACCTCACGGCCGTACACCTCGTCGGCGCCGACGCCGCAGTAGTAGAAGCCCTGCGGGGCGGGGAAGCCGCCGACCGGGAAGCCGAGCGGGCGGCCGTCCTTGAAGAAGGTGTACTCCTGCTCGATGCCGAACCAGGAGTCCTGGTCGGCGAAGCGCTCGGCGACGGGGGAGAGCTGCGCCCGCGTGTTGGTCGGGTGCGGCGTCATGTCGGTGAGCAGGACCTCGCACAGGACCAGCACGTTGTCACCGCCCCTGATGGGGTCCGGACAGGTGAACACCGGCTTGAGCACGCAGTCGGAGGCCTTGCCAGGCGCCTGGTTGGTGCTCGACCCGTCGAAGCCCCAGATCGGCAGCTCCGCGCCGTCGGCAAGAATCCTGGTCTTGGACCGGAGGCGGGCGGTCGGCTCGGTGCCGTCAATCCAGATGTACTCGGCCTTGTAGGTCACGACGATCCCTTCAGACAAGCAGACCCCACACGTGTCCGCAACGCCGAGATTGTCAACCGGCCGTTTCAAAGCTGTTGCCCATTTATGAACGCCATGTGAAATCGTGCACGAGCTCGGCGTGTCGTTGCTCACACATCTTGCCTGGTCAGGTACCTGGTCCGGGTGTCGAGGGAGGGCGGCTTGGATGATCGGCCGGGTGAGAACCCGCCATCCGGGGATCATCATCCTTGGGCTGACATTCGCGATAGAAGCCATCCGATACTCGCTGAAACCCATGGTTCCGCGATTATGGTCACCACTCTGGAGGAAGCTCATGATCCTGGTAACCGGAGCCACCGGCAACGTCGGCCGGAACGTGGTCGAGCAGCTTCTCGCCGCTGGTCAGCAAGTCAGGGCCCTCACCCGTGATCCGGACAGGGCGAGCCTGCCGCCCGGGGCCGAGGTGGTCCGCGGGGACCTGTCCGAGCCCGGCACCCTCCCTCCCGCGCTTCAGGGCGTCACCGCCGCCTTCCTGTACGCCGTGCCGGGCACCGCACCCGCGTTCCTCAAGGCCGCCAAGGACGCCGGCGTCCGCAGGGTCGTCCTGCTCTCGTCCATCGCCGTGGACGACGACGCCGAGGTTCAGCCGAACCCCATCGCCGCCCTCCACGCCGTCATCGAGGACACGATCGAGGAGTCCGGCCTGGAGCGGACCTTCATACGGCCCGGCGCCTTCGCCACCAACGCCTACCAGTGGCAGGGCCAGGTCAAGACGGGGGACGTCGTGCGGCTTCCGTTCGGCCAGGCCGCCACGGCGCCGATCCACGAGGCCGACATCGCCGCCGTGGGCGTCCAGGCGCTGATCTCGGACGGCCACGACGGCGCGCGGTACCAGCTGACCGGCCCGCGTTCGCTGACACTGAGCGACCAGGTACGGATCGTCGGCGAGGCCGCCGGACGGCCGCTCCGCCTTGAGGAGGTGCCGCCGGAGGTCGCCCGGCAGGCCATGATCCAGCGCGTCCCGGAGGAGATCGTCGACACGTTGATGGACCTCCAGGCCAGGTCCGTCGGCCGGGAGGCCCTGGTGACGCACACCGTCGAGAAGGTCACCGGCCGGCCCGCCCGTACGTTCGCCCAGTGGGCGGCGGACCACGCGGACGACTTCCGCTGACCGGCGGCGGCGCGTACGAGCCGCCGTTCGGCCAGGAGAGAGAGTCAGTCGCCTACGGGGACGCGCAGCCAGTACGGCGACCGCGCGCCGGGGACGTACGGGCTGTCGAGCCGTTTGGCCAGGACGGCCGGAAGCCCCTGCTCCCTGGCCACCTTGAGCACCGCCTTGCCGTCGCCAGGGAACCATGGAGTCGTCTGCCAGTGCGGGCCGCGCAGGGACAGGTGGTCGAGGGTGCGGCGCCGGTCCCTGTAGGTCCGGTCGAGCAGGACTCCGCCGTTGAGGCGCAGCACGTCGAAGATCATGTAAATCGGTGTGCCGTCCATCTCGACGATCTGGCCGTCGAGGACGGAGGGCAGCCCGAGGAGGTTCTTGCCGAGGCCGGCGAGGTCGGGGTGGTCGACAGGCGTGCCGTCCTCGGCGAAGAGGCCGACCTTGCCGTTCTCGATGCCGGCGAGGGCACGCGTGCCCCCGAGGTCGAACTCGAAGCCGTAGGCGTCCTGGTCGCGAGGAAGGCGCCTGCGCTCCTCGGGCAGCATGGGACGCAGGTCCGCGGCGGTCGGCAGTCCGGGTTCCGGCGGCGGGTCCATCCTGTGGATCATCCAGTTCTTGCCGTGGGTCGGGAACAGCACGTACCGGCCGGAGGCCCGCGACCCGTGTACCACGATCTTGACTTCGCGGTCCGTCCACTTCTCGGTCTCGTAGGTGCCCCGGTCCCAGACGAGCATCAGGCCCCCGCCGTACTCGCCCTGGGCGATCTCTCCCTCGAACGTGGAGTATTCGATGGGGTGGTCCTCGGTGTGCACGGCCAGATGGTTGGTCTTGGGGTCGAGGGGGAGGCCCTTGGGGATGGCCCAGGAGGCCAGCACGCCCTCGCGTTCGAGGCGGAGATCCCAGTGCAGGCGGCGGGCGTGGTGCTCGTGGATCACGAAGGTGTCGTCCTGGCCCGTGGGGAGGGGCCCCGGTTCGGGCACGGGCTCCGGCGTGCGGGTGGCGTCGCGCTTGCTCCGGTAGGCGTCCAGCTTGTCGGGCGACATTGCCGTTTCGTACCCACACCGCGCCCATACCGCACCCCAATGCGTACGCCTCGGGGAAGCGAAACGTCGGAAGTTCCCGCGAGAGCCTGTCGAAGTCCCCGCCCGTCGATCGACATCTAGATGGACGCGGATGTCCTTATAGATGTCCCTAATGTCCCTATAGGAGGCACGACGATGCGGTTCATGCTGATGCACAGGGCCACCGGGCAGCGCGTGGTTCAGGCCGCCGACCCGGCCGCCGACCCGCTCGCCGGCCTGGGGAGGCTGATCGACGAGATGGTACGGGCCGGCGTACTGCTCGCCGCCGAAGCCCTCCTGCCCGGCTCGGCGGGCGCACGCGTCTCGGTCTTCGAGAGGAGGCGGATCGTGACAGGAGGCCCGTCCGCCGGCGAGGAGGAACTGATCACCGGGTTCGCGTTGATCGAGGTGAGATCGAGGGAGGAGGCGATCGAATGGGCGGCACGCCAGGCCGAGGTGGTAGGCGACGTGGAACTCCGCCAGGTCGCCGCGCCACCGGCCGGCAGTGGGGGAGCCCGGTGACACCCACGACGGCCACCCCTGTCCATGGGCGAGCCGTCGTGGGTGTTCGTCCTCCTCGTGGGCCTTCGTCCTACTAGGGCGGAGGGTCAGCGCGCCCAGGCCTCGCGGGTGGTGGTGACGTCGGCCGACGTGCGCAGCGACTCGCCGATCGCCAGGCTGATCAGATGGTCCTGGCAGCCGTCGGCCAGGGGGTACGGCTCGGGCGCCTGGCCCCGCACCCAGGCCGTCATCTGGCACAGCAGGGAGACGACGGCCAGGTCGTCCTCGGAGAACCGCGCCCCCTTGTAGTCGTTGCGGTAGACGATCCGCCCGTCGAAGCTGATGTGGTCCAGCTCGAAGCCTTCGAGATTCAGGTCGATCCCGGTCTGGCGCCGGATGAGGTGCGACTCCACCGGGGTGGCGGGGTCGGCGAGGCGCACGACGCGGTCGTCCACCAGTTCGCCCAGCGACCCTCGGATGACGATGCGGCGTGTGCGCAGCGGGTTCCACCACTGGTTGTCGGTGAAGTCGTAGAGCCCCATCCCGCGGTCGAACGCCAGCGTGGCGATCGTGGTGGCCGCCTTCTTCGGCGACGCGTCACCCGTCCAGCCGTCCGGGGTCAGCGGGTCGGCCAGCGGGCCGGTGAACGATCGGGCGTTCACCGTGGCCGCCTCGAAGCCGGCGCCGAGCAGGTGACGGATCATCGACACGGCGTGGTAGAGGTGCGTGGAGGAGACCTGCACGGAGGTCACCTGCCCGATGACGCCCTCACGGATCAGCGCCAGCCTGGCCGCGTGCCCCGGCATGTGCAGGTACTGCTCCGCCACCTGCACCAGGCCGCTGGAACCGACGGCGGCCCACAGGTCGCGCAGCCCGTCCAGGTCGGCCGCCGGCGGCGTCTCGGCCAGCACGGGGACGCCGGACGCGACCAGTTCCTTGGTCACCTCCGGGGTGACCGGCCACGGAACCGACGGGATGACGAACTCGGGACGTCCGGCGGCGAGCATCTCCCCGACGGAGCGGAACGTCGGCACACCCCAGCCCGACTCGACCTCCGCTCCGCGCTCGGCCGACCTGGTCACCACGCCGGACACCGACAGCCGCTCGGGCAACTGCCTGGCCAGGCGCAGGAAGAACCGCGAACGCCACCCGCTGCCGACCAGACCGAAACGCCCCGCTGACTCTGAGCTCAATATGCTTCCTTCTCGTACTCGGGGCGCTCCGCGAGGCCCATCCCACCACCGCGGTACTCCCACGCACGGCACCCCACACACTGCACGTGATCCCCCCAGAGAACAACACTCCACCTCCCCTGCCGGGCGCGGAGGCGACACCTACCTGTCCAGCCGATCGGCGACCCTGCGCATGAGCCCGGCGATTCGCGTGGCGCGCGGCTCTGAGGGCAGGTCGAGCGTGGGCGTGGCCGCGACCGACCTGTTGTACTCCTCATCGAGAATCGCGTGGAACCTCCGAGCCTTTCGCGTCTGGGACGTCCGGATGCGTGCTTCTCTGGCTTCATGCCAGAAAGTCCGCCCAGGCCTGGCCGAGAAGATGGTTGTCGCGCCGTGACGTAGATGCGTCTCGGAAAAGGTGCCGAGCTCGAACCGGGTCTGCCAGTAGGACAAGATGAGGTTGGTGTACAACTGCTGCCTGAGGGACCTCTCGTCCGTCTCGGTGCTGAACACCCCCCAGCACTCGCGATAAATCGGGTTTTCCAGAGCCATCGTGATCAACTCATTGTGAGTGGCCCGTGACGCCTGTTCCCGGGCCAGCTTGGCTTCACGGGCTTGCAGGACTAAGGAAACAGTGATCGCGGCCAATGCGAAGACGGAGAGCAAGGCGGCGGCTGCCCCGTAGGTCTGTCCGATTTCACTTCTTCGCGACCATCTCCCGCCATTGTCGCTTGCCAGCCTGATGGGACCACCCAGTTGCCACGAGGAAGGGACCACCTGGTCGTGTAGTCGATCATAATGATCTCCCTCAGTTCGTCCC
>NZ_JBICTU010000043.1:0-47290 GCF_043197795.1 Sphaerisporangium sp. NPDC049003 | reverse complement strand
GCGCCGCGGACAACCGCCTCACCCAAGCCGAGTTCGCCTGTACGGCGTGCGGGCATACCGCGCACGCCGACGTGAACGCGGCTGTCAACATCCTCAGGGCAGGGCTTGCCCTTCGCCTGGCCGCGCAAGCGGCTTAGCGAGAAGCCGCTCCCCTTCAGGGAGCGGAGGAGTCACCGGGTCAGATCTCGAACTCGGCCACCGGCCGCACCACGACCGCCCCTCCGCCACGCGCGCCGGGGCAGCGGGCGGCCCAGTCGAGCGCGACGTCGAGGTCGGGCACGTCGATGACGTAGTAGCCGCCGAGGACCTCGCGGGTCTCGGCGAACGGCCCGTCGGTGACGGTCCGCTCACCTGCCGGGCCGACCTGGACGGTCGTGGCGGTGGTCAGGTCGGCCAGCGAGTCCCCCGCGACCCAGATCCCCGACTCCTTGACCGCCTTGTCGTAGCTCATCCAGTCCTCGAAGCTGCCCTCGCCGGCCGCGTCGTTCGTCGCGGCGCTGTAGATCAGCAACATGTATTTCATGGTCCGACTCCTTTGTGATCTGTTCCGTCCTCGCGCGGCGGGTCGCCGTACACCATGACGACGAATGGGACCAGGTCGGATCGACACGCCCCGGAGATTTCGCGCCGAGGATTTCGGCGGGCCTCGGCCGGCATGGCATCCGCGAGTCGCCGGCTCGGCGAAGCCGCCGGGGCGAACGATCACCTCGACCTGGGCATGCGCCACAGCTCAACGGTGATCGCGGTATTTCGACTGGTCAGGCATGTTGCTTACGAGCATACGCACCGGGAGCCATGGGCTCGGACCGGGAGGCCGGGGGCCGGACGGTGGTCGACTGGAAGGTCCTCGGGAGTCGGTTCGAGGCCTTGGCGTCGAGGTCCTGAAATGGTTCAGCGGAGGTTCCTCGATCACAGAGGAACCTCCGCTGACGCGACGCGTGAGATCAGGCGGTCGCCGGGGGGATGTTCTGGTTGAGCCGGAACAGGTTGGTCGGGTCGTACTCGGCCTTGATCGCCCTGAGCCGGTCCCAGGTCGCGCCCGGGTACGCGGCCCGGACCCGGTCCGCGCTCTCATCCTGCAGGAAGTTGACGTACGCCCCGGAGTCACTCTGGCGAAGGGCCTCCGAGAACTCGATCACCCAGGCCTCGCGAACGGCCCGCTCCTCGGCGCCCTCGTAGAACGCCGCGACGTTCACCATGATCTTGCTGTTGCGGTGCGCGAACGCGGTGGCGTCGACCGGCACGCGGGCCATCTCCCCGCCGAGCACCCGGAGCTGTACGGCGCGCATGGACGCGTCGGAGGACTCCAGATACTCCACGATCGTGTCGGCCACATCGCCGTCGACCCCGTCGATGAACATCGTCCGCGCCACCGCGGTCGCTTCCTCGGCTTCCTCCTCCGGCGGGAACATCCCCGAGTAGGGCATGGTCTGGATCATGTCGGCGAGAGGCGTGGCCAGCGCGCGGAACGGCGCGATGGCCTCGTTACCGGCCTCGGTGTCGCCGGCGTAGGCCATGAGGGCGATGAGGATCAGCTGACCGTGCTGCTCCTCGGGCAGGAACGGCATCGGGGGCGCGGGCATGACGTTGGCGATCGTCGAGAGCTCCTCCGGCGCGGCCTCCGCCGCGGCGATGAACGAGGCGATGATCTCGGACGTCGCCGGCAGCATCAGCATCCCGCCCACGATCGACTCGACCGGGTGCAGCCGGAAACGCAGACGGGTGACGACACCGAAGTTGCCGCCGCCGCCGCGGATCGCCCAGAACAGGTCAGGATGGGTCTCCTCGTCCACGTGGAGCAGCTCGCCATCCGCGGTCACGACCTCGGCGGCCAGCAGGTTGTCGATGGCGAGGCCATGCTTGCGGACGAGGAACCCGACGCCGCCTCCGGTCGTGATCCCGCCGATCCCGACGGAGCCGGTGTCCCCGAAACCGGTGGCCAGCCCGTGCTCACCCACCGCGGTGGTGTACCCGCCCGCGGTCAGCCCGCCCTGGGCCCACGCGGTCCGGCCCTCGACATCGATCTCCAGCGCGTTCAGGTCTCTGAGGTCGAGCACGATGCCGCCCTCGGAGACACTGTGGCCGGCGTTGCTGTGGCCGCCGCCCCGGACGGCCAGTTCTATCCCGCTCTCGCGGGCGAACGTGATGACGCGCGCGACGTCGGCGGCGTCGGCCGCCCGCACGATGGCCGCCGGCCGGCGGTCGAATCCGCCGTAGTAGACGGCCCGCGCCTGGTCGTACCCCTCGTCATCCGGCTCGATCACCCTACCGCTGATGGTGTCACGAAGGCTTGAAATCGTGACAGGGGAGACATTTACATGCATAAGGGAACTCCTTCGCGGCTGTCTTGGCCTGCCGCTCGTCGCTGACAGAGAATGCCGTGCTCATGTTCCCGCGATGACGGAGTCATCAATCAGGGATTCAACTCTATGAATGATTCCGTGTGGAGAATCGGCTTTCAACCCGAATAGGGGTAGGGGTGGGGTCGTCAAACCGCCGCGCCCTGTCAGGCTGGGAGGCTGGCCACCTGGCGGCGCACACGGGCGATCCCCCATGCCTTTTTCGACACGCTTTGTCCGAAAAGAGGTCTTTGCACGGCGGTCGCCGCGGAGTGCGGTTCCCGGCGCACGCTGGGAGATGCGCCCTCGCCCGCGCGGCGACATGCTGGGCCGTGGGCCCGACGACATCCGTTTCACGAGCGGCCGACAGCGGCCGGTGAAGAAAGGTGGAGGCACCGGTGACCGAATGCCGAATCTGCGGCGGTGTGGTCGAGGAGTTCCTGGATCTCGGACGCCAGCCGCTCTCCGACGCTTTCCCGCGCCCGGACGACGTCGACGGTGAGTTCTTCTACAGGCTCGCCGTCGGACACTGCGTGGACTGCACGATGGTCCAGTTGATGGAGGAGGTTCCGCGCGAGCGGATGTTCCACGAGGACTACCCGTACCACTCGTCCGGCTCTTCGGTGATGCGGGAGCACTTCACCCGGACCGCGCTGAACTTCATCGAGACCGAGCTCACCAGCGAGGACCCGTTCTTCGTCGAGATCGGCTGTAACGACGGGGTCCTGCTGCGGACGATCGCCGAGTCCGGGATCCGCCACCTGGGATTCGAGCCCTCCGTGGGCGTGGCGAACGTCGCCCGGGAGCGGGGTGTGCGCGTACGTACCGACTTCTTCGAGGAGTCGACCGCCGCCGCCGTCCGCGAGTCCGACGGGCCGGCCGACGCGATCTTCTCGGCCAACACCATCTGCCATATTCCGTACCTGGACTCGCTCCTCCGCGGTGTGGACGCGCTGCTCACCCCCACCGGCATCTTCGTCTTCGAGGACCCCTATCTGGGGGACATCGTGAAGAAGACGTCCTTCGACCAGATCTACGACGAGCACTTCTACCTGTTCTCGGTCCGCTCCGTGCAGGCGATGGCCGAGCGGTTCGGGTTCGAGCTGGTGGACGTGGAGCGGAAGCCGGTGCACGGCGGGGAGGTCCGTTACACGCTCGCGCGTGCCGGCGCCCGGCAGCCGACCCCGGCGGTGGCCCAGATGCTCGCCGAGGAGAACGCCCAGGGCCTGGAGAAGCCCGAGGTGCTCCAGGGCTTCGCGTCGTCGGTGAACCGCATCCGCGACGACCTGGTCAGCCTGCTGCGTTCCCTGCGGGCGGACGGCAAGACCGTCGTCGGCTACGGGGCGACGGCCAAGAGCGCGACCGTCACCAACTTCTGCGGCATCGGCCCCGACCTGGTCTCCTACGTGTGCGACACGACCCCGGCCAAGCAGGACCGGCTGTCACCCGGGGTGCACATCCCGGTCAGGTCGACGGACGCCTTCACCGCGTCGTATCCGGACTACGCGCTGCTCTTCGCCTGGAACCACGCCGAGGAGATCATGGCGAAGGAGGAGCGGTTCCGCGAGGCCGGCGGCCAGTGGATCCTGTACGTGCCCGAAGTCCGGGTGGACTGACCATGGAAGACCTGTCGCCGATCTACCACAACGCCGAGATCTACGACGCCCTCTACCAGGGGCGCGACAGGGCGTACGAGGCCGATTCCCAGAAGCTGGTCACGTACGTCCGGGAGCGCAACCCCTCCGCCTCGGCGCTGCTCGACGTGGCCTGTGGCACCGGGAGGAACCTCCGCAGCTTCGCCGACGCTTTCGAGCATGTCGAGGGCGTCGACCTGGCCGAGGACATGCTCCGGGTCGCCCAGAAGAGGCTGCCGGGGGTGCCGCTGCACCAGGGCGACATGAAGGACTTCCGTCTCGACCGGAAGTTCGACGCGGTCACCTGCCTGTTCAGCGCGATCGGCTACCTGGACGACGCCGAGCAGCTGAACGCGGCGCTGCGCTGCTTCGGCCGGCATCTCAACCCGGGTGGGGTCATCATCGTCGAGCCCTGGTACTTCCCGGAGAACGCGCTGTCCGGGCGCGTCATGGGTGACGTCGTCACGGTCGACGGGCAGACCATCGCCCGGCTCTCTCACACGGTGGTGGAGGGCCGGGTCCACCGCATGACGGCGCAGTATCTGGTGGCCGATCCCCAATCCAGTATCCGGCACTTCACCGACCTCCACATGCTGTCGTTGTTCACGCGGCAGGAGTACGAGACGGCCTTCACCGAGGCGGGCGCCACCAGCGTCGAGTTCCTCGAAACCGGCCGCGACCGGCCGGGACTCTTCGTCGGCGTCAAGGCCTGAGCCTCGATCCACCGAGCGGTACCCGGCCTAGGGCCGTGGAACACGCCCGGCTGCCGGCGGCACACGCCGCCGTCAGCCGGGCGTGTTCGCGTTCGCGGACATGAAACCCATCTGTTGGGGTTCGCGTAGATGAGATTCATGGGAGGACACGCTCGTCGAGCGCTTCGGCGTCCCGGACAGCACGAGGCGGTCGCCGGACAGCACGACGCGCCGATCCCGGCATGAGGGCGATGGAGACCCATTCATGCGGGATCGGCGCGTCGGGGCCGCGAGCCGTCAGCCGCGGGCGAGGATCTTGCGGAGGGCGGTGATGACCTTGTCCTGGATGTCCACGGGCAGCGACGGGTACATCGGAAGGGAGAAGATCTCCTTCGCCGCGGCCTCGGTCACCGGGAGGTCACCGGTACCCCAGCCGAGGTGGGCGAATCCGGTCATGGTGTGCACCGGCCACGGATAGCTGATGTTGAAGTGGAAGTCGAACTCCCGGAGCGCCTTGAGGATCTCGTCCCGCTCGGGGTGGCGCACGACGTAGACGTAGTACACGTGGTCGTTGCCCGGGGCGAGCCGCGGAAGGATCAGCTCGGTGTCCTCAAGTCCCTCCGCGTAACGCCGTGCGAGCTCACGGCGGCCGGCGATGTACTCGTCCAGCCTGCGGAGCTTGCGGCGCAGGATCTCGGCGTGCACCTCGTCGAGCCGCGAGTTGTGGCCCGGCGTGCTCACCACGTAGTAGAGCTCCTCCATGCCGTAGCGGCGCAGCCGGCGCAGTCTCTCCTCGGCCTCGTCGTCTGAGGTGATCACGGCGCCCGCGTCGCCGTACGCGCCGAGGACCTTGGTGGGGTAGAAGGAGAACGCCCCCGCGTCACCCGTCGCCCCGGCCAGGCGGCCGTTGTTCGCGTGCGCCCCGTGCGCCTGGGCGCAGTCCTCCAGGAGCTTCAGGCCGTGCTGCGCCGCCAGCTGCTGGAGCGGGGCGAGATCCACGCACTGGCCGTACAGGTGTACCGGGACCAGGCACTTGGTCCGGTCGGTGATGGCGGCGGCCACCTTGCCGGTGTCCATCAGGTAGGTGTCGGGATGCACGTCGACGAACACGGGGGTGGCGCCCACCCCGTCGATCGCGAGCACGGTCGGCGCCGCGGTGTTGGACACGGTGATGACCTCGTCGCCGGGACCGACACCGAGCGCCTGCAGGCCGAGCTTGACCGCGTTGGTGCCGTTGTCGACCCCGACGCAGTGAGCCGCGCCGTTGTAGGCGGCGAACTCCTGCTCGAAGCTCCGCACGCTCTCGCCGAGAATGAGCTGATCCGAGCGGAATACGGTGTCGACCGCGTCGAGGATGTCCTCGCGCTCGTTCTCGTACTCCCGCCGGTGGTCCCATACATGAATGGCCATCGGTGCACGAACTCCTTCGGGATCGATTTCTCTTTCAGAGGTTGTTCAGGCACAAGAGCAGGGTCCTGGCCTCGATGCTGAGGTAGTAGCTGTGCCGTTGCAGCGCCAGCAGTTGCTCGACCGTCATCCACGCGAAGTCCGGCGGCACCCGTAGCGAGAAGTCGTCGCCGGCCTCCACCACGAGGTACCGGGTCTCGGCGTAGTGGAAGCGCCCGCCCTCCTCGGACTGCACGACGTCATAGAGGACGCCCTGGCGCGCGGACAGCATGTGGTCGAGGAACTCCGGGCGGCGCTCCGCCGGGGTGCCCGCGTAGTCGTCCATCATGAACCGCACGGTGGGGCCGAGCTCCACCGTGTCCCGGTTGCCCGGCAGGACCTCGGCGCGCACCAGCGCGTGCAGCCTCCCGCCGATGCGCCGGACCACCAGTCCCGCCAGGCCGAGGCCGTGCGGCGCCAGCAGCGGCTGCTTCCAGCTGTGCACCTCGCGGGTCCGGGCGTTCACCCGGACGCCGACGATGCTGAAGTTCCCGCTACCCTCCGGGGAGATCTTCTCGGTGTCCCTGCGCCACCCCACGACGGAGTTCAGCGGGACCAGCCGGGCGGACAGCTCGTACTCGCTCTTGCGGCCGGTGAACCAGCTGAGGATCTCCGTCATCGTGTGCAGGCCGTCCGGCTCCGTGGAGTCCGGCGGGGCGCCGTCGTAGACGTCCTCGCCGTCGGGTCCCCTCGCGGGGCCCGCGATGGGCAGGCACCCGAGGACCGTACGGGCGTCCATGTTCATGACGTTGCGCCGCTGGAGCAGTCTGCCGATCTGCCCGAGGGTCAGCCAGCAGAAGTCCTCGTGGAGGGGCACGTCGTCGGTGACCTCGACCACGACGTTCCGGTTGCGCTTCAGGTGGAACCAGGCGCCCTGCTCCGACTGGAGGATGTCGACGAGGACCCGGCCCCTGTCCGGCTCGGTGAAGTACTCGACGTAGGGGGCGCGCGTTCCGCGATGCACCTGGGTGTAGTTGCTTGACGTCGCCTGGACCGTGGGGGACAACTGCACCAGGTCGGCGTTGCCGGGTTCCATCTTGGCCTGCAGCAGGAAGTGCAGGACGCCGTCGAACTCCTTGGCGATGATTCCGAGAATGGCGATGTCCCGTTGCACGAGAATGGGTTGCCACCACTCCCTGACATGACCGTGGTTCGTCCTGACGTGCAGGCCCTCCACACTGAAGAACCGGCCACTGTGGTGTTCCAGATTCCCGGTGTCCGCGGCGTAGCGCCATCCATTCGGCTCGGTCAGTTCGTCCAGCGGGATTATGGTGCTCTCGAACGGTTGCCTTCTCTTCCCGTCGAGCCAGCCTTCGACGTCGGGGCTCATCCGAGACGCGGTCGTTCGTGCCGATGCGGTCACGCGGGCGGCGATGCCGACGGGCGTGCTGACGTCGAGCTGATTGAGTCGCGCAGGCACCAGTGGCCCCCCATGAGGTCGTATGACTGCCTGCATCGTCGTACGGCCGGGCTTTGCGCTGCATCTTCTGGATTGCGGTGAGGCCGGGGCGATCCGGGGCCAGAACAGCCGCGAATCCGGTCCCGATGAAAAGGTCACGGCATTACAGGAGATGCGTCGCCGACGTACCGGTCGCACGCTGTTGGTATGCCAACCGGCACATCCTGAGAGTGGGTGACCCATGAAATTCTTGTCTGATCAGGGGAATACCTCGGCCGCCATAATCGGAATGGGTTATGTGGGATCGACCGTAGCGGCGGTCCTTGCCGATGAGGGCGTGGACGTCGTGGGAATCGAGGTCGACCCGGGGCTGGTCGCTCAGTTGGAGCAACGCCGTTGCTGGTTCAGCGAGCCGGGGCTGCCCGAGCTGCTGTACAGCGGCCTTGACTCGGGCCGGCTGCGGGTGACCACCGAGTACGACCTGGTCTCCGAAGTGGACGTGGTGGTCATCGCCGTTGGCACGCCGGTGCGGGACACCGAGCTCGTCGATGTGTATTTGCGGAGCGCGTGCACCGAACTGGCCAAGCGTCTGCGCAAGGGCCAGCTTGTCATCTTGAAGAGCACTGTGCCTCCGGGCGTGTCGAGGAACCTCGTCGCGCCCCTGCTGGAGGCCGGCGGGCTGAAGGTGGGCGAGGACATCGGACTGGTCTTCTGCCCCGAGCGGCTGTCGGAGGGGCAGGCGCTGCAGGAGATGAGGACTTTCCCGATCGCCGTCGGCGGATGGTGCCCCGACAGCGTGGCCGCCGCGGCCGCGTTCTGGCAGCGGACGCTCGGCAACGAGATCATCACCTGCACCTCGACCGAGAGCGCCGAGGTGGTCAAGCTGGCGAGCAACTGGTGGATCGACCACAACATCGCCATGGCCAACGAGCTGGCCAAGCTGTGCGCCGTGCTGGACGTCGACGTGCTTGAGGTCATCGCCGCGGCCAACACGATGCGCAAGGGCACCGGAAACGTCAACATCCTGCTCCCGAGCGTGGGCGTCGGCGGGTCGTGCCTGACCAAGGACCCGTGGATGGTGTGGCGCGCCGCCCGCGACCACGACATCGCGCTGGACACGATCCCCGTCGCGCGGGAGGTCAACGACTCCATGCCGGCCTACACCGTCGATCTGATCGTCGAGGAGCTGGCCAAGTCCGGCCTGCGGCTGGAGGAGACGAAGATCGCGGTGCTCGGCGTGTCGTTCAAGAACAACACCGGCGACCTTCGCGCGACCCCGGTGCTGCCGGTCGTGACCAAGCTGCAGCAGGGCGGGGCCGAGGTCGTCATCTACGACCCGCTCGCCGACTCCGGCGAGGTCGAGAAGATCTTCGGGCTGGCGCCGGTGGGGACGGCGCAGGAGGCGCTGGCAGGTGCCCACTGCATCGCCGTGCTGGCGGGGCACGACGAGTTCTCCGCGATCGATTTCGTCGCGCTCCGGGAGTCCGTGGCGCCGTCGTGCGTCATCCTCGACGGCCGCGCCTACTACTCGCGGGAGACAATCGACCGGTTCCGGCGGCATGGCTTCGCCTACCGGGGAATCGGAAGGTAACGGTCATGGCGCGGGTAGTGGTAACCGGAGGGTGCGGGTTCCTCGGCAGTCATCTGGTCGACGAGCTGGTCCGGCGGGGCGACGAGGTCACCGTGTTCGACGGCGGCGCGCCGCCCCCCGACCAGTCGCCGGCGCCGTCGGTCCGTTACGTGACGGGTGACATCAGGGACGCGTCGCAGCTGGCCGAGGTGGTGAAGGACGGCGTGGACACCGTCTACCACTTCGCCGCCGTCGTCGGGGTCGATCGGTATCTCGACCGTCCGCTCGACGTCATCGACATCAACCTGCTCGGCACCCGGAACGCGCTGGACCTCGCCACGAGGGCGGGCGCGAAGGTCGTGGTCGCGAGCACCAGCGAGGTCTTCGGGAAGAACCCCGCGGTCCCGTGGCGGGAGGACGACGACCGGGTGGTGGGCAGCACCGCCGTGGACCGGTGGTGCTATTCATCCAGCAAGGCGCTGGGCGAGCACCTCGCCTTCGCCTTCGCCCGCGAGCGCGGCCTCAGGACGGCCATCGTGCGCTTCTTCAACGTGTACGGCCCGAGGCAGCGGCCGGCGTTCGTCGTCAGCAGGAGCATCCACCGGGCCCTGAACGGAGAGCCGCCGGTGGTGTACGACGGCGGCGGCCAGACGCGGTGCTTCACCTTCGTGAAGGACGCGGTCGACGCGACGATCACCGTCGGCACGAGCGAGGCCGCCATCGGGGAGTGCTTCAACGTCGGCAGCTCGGTCGAGACCACGGTGGCCGAGCTGAGCGCCCTGGTCGCGGAGCTGACCGGCGTCGAGGCGGTCGTGCCGATCGAGACGCGGGACCGGCTCGGCGGCCGGTACCAGGACCTGCTCAGGCGGGTTCCGGACACGACCAAGATCGGCAGGAAACTCGGGTGGCGGTACGCGACGGATCTGCGCGAGGGGCTCGGCAGGACGATCGAGTGGGCGCGGGAGAACCCGTGGTGGCTCGACCTGGCCGACAGCGGCGCGGCGCCTGACAGCGGTCTGGCGGTGCCCTCACCCGCCTGAAACCGCCGTTGAGGGCCCCGGGCGGCATCCGCACGGGGCCAGAGGCGTCCCATCAGACAGGCCGGCGTCCGAGGAGCACTCGGCGCCGGCCTGTCCGATGGAACGGGCGGCGCGCCGGTCAGCGGCGGACCGCGACGAACAACCCTCTGCCGGCCAACCCCTCCTCCCAGTACTCCGCGTCACAACCCGCGCCGGCGAACGCGGCAAGATAGTCCTCACGCCGATAGACACCCATCACCTGGTCGTCGGTGCAGTGGCGGATGCCGTCGGCGTCGGCCACGATGAAATGCGTCTCAAGATGGTGCCTGCCGTCACGAAGGACGCCGTGCGAGACTCGCGCGACGGTCACGCCGTCGTCCCCGCGCACGATGTCGCCGACCACGGTGCCGTCGGTGGCCCTCTCCGGTGAGTACCACGGCTCCACGACGAGCACCCCTCCAGGGTTGAGATGTCGCGCCATGCAGGCGATCGCGGACGTCAACCCCGGCAACGGCAGAAAGGCGATCGAGCTGTTGAGACAGATCACCGCGTCGAACGTGCGGCCGAGCGCGAAGTCGCTCATGTCCCCGTCGTGGATCGGCACCCCCGGCAGTTTGCTCGTCGCCTGCTCCCGCATGGCGGGGGTGAGGTCGAGCCCTTCCACGTCGGGGAAAATGTCCTTCAACGAGCGCAGGTGCTCTCCGGTGCCGCAGCCGACGTCCAGCAGCGAACGGGCGTCGGGCCTGTGCGCCCGGATGTGCTGGGCGACGGCCCCCGCCTCGGCGGCGTAGTCCTTGCCTCGTGCGGTGTAGACGCGATCGAAAAGCCTGGCGTGCTCGGTGTCGAAAAGCGTGGAACGGGCGGTGAAAGCGGTTCTGGTCATTCCTTCGTCTCTTTCTCTGGAGGGCTTGCCGTTTGTCCTCGCAGAAACAACTCTTCGACATCGCGAGACCTCGGACCAGAGAAATCGACGGCAGCAAGCTGCACGTCGGTGACCGCTTTCTGCCAGCTGTGAATGCGGATTCTCCTCTCAGTGCCCATGCGAAACCGTCCGGCCGCGAAATGGGTCTCCACGCCGTCCGCCTCCGTTATGGGCCGCCCCCGGGGCGAGCGGGAAATCTGAATGCCGAATTGGACGGCTCCGCACTCCCCGTTGGCGCGGCCGCGCACGGCGCCGGGCCGGGATCGGTTGAACGCACCGCGTTCCCGTGATGGCCAAGCACGCAATCCAGAAGACGCTCACGACGGCCCCTGACGCCATACTGGGTACCGAACGTCGACTTCGAGTAAGGCCCCAGCGGTACGAAAAGCCGGCCGGATACCACCTACTGACGCGGCGACCTTTCGCGATGCGCGCCCCCCTGTTCCCGGCGTGCGAGGGGCCCCGCCGACCGGCTGCCGCTGGGCGCGTCACCTGGCATGGCCGCTGTCGCTCATCATCTAGAAGGAAGGGCTCCGATGCGGATCCTCTTCGTGACCAACCCCTTCAGATCACATCTGTACGTGCAGGTGCCGATGGCGTGGGCGCTCCGTAACGCAGGGCATGAGGTGTGCATCGCGGGTCCGCCGGATATGGCCGACGTCATCGCGAGCACCGGACTTCCCGGCGTGTCGATCGGCGAGATGCTTGTCCTTGAGGAGAAGGTCATGCAGGTGCCGCCGATCGAGGGGGCGACGGGGCCCGCCGACCCTCGCGGCCAGCGCACCGGGAAGTCCGTGCAGACCGACTTCGGCTGGGGCGATCCGTACATCGAGTTCAAGGACCTCATCTCAGGCGTGCGCGGGGTGTTCTACCCGGACTCCACGGTCGACGACCTGGTGAGCTTCGCTCGTACGTGGCGTCCCGACCTGGTGATCACGGACCCGACCGCTCTGCCCGGCGCGGTGGCGGCCCGCGCCGTCGGCGCGGCGCATGCCCGGATGCTGTTCACCGTTGACAGGCTGGCGCAGCTCCGTGCGGCCTGCCGTGACCGGCTCGAATCCGAGGGCGACCCGCTGCGCGACTGGCTGCAGCCGCTCATGGAGCGGGTCGGCTCCGAGTTCGACGAGTCGGCGGCGGTCGGCCAGTGGACCCTGTCCCCCATGCCGCTGTACGTCTGGCGGCCGCAGGGCGTGCACTACGTGCCGATGCGCAACGTCCCGTTCAACGGCCCCGCGACGACGCCGAAGTGGGTGTACGAGGAGCCCACCCGCAGGCGCGTCTGCATGACGCTGGGCATCTCACACCGGGACGCCAACATCGAGGGCACGTCGGCTTCGGCCACCGAGCTCTTCGACGCGATCGCCGACCTCGACCTCGACGTGATCGCGACCTTCAACGCCAAGCAGCTAGAGTCGGTGCCGAAGCTCCCGGACAACGTCCGTACCGTCGACTTCGTCCCGTTGAACGCGCTGCTGCCCTCGTGTTCGGCGATCGTCCACGAAGGCGGCTGCGGGACCTTCGCGTCGGCGATCGAGCACGCCGTCCCGCAGGTCATCGTGCCCAACGACTTCAAGGTCGAGAAGTGGTGGGGTTCGGTGGCCATGGCCAACGCGGCGGAGAGCCGGGGCGCCGGGGTGTACGCGGTCAACGCCGGCAGCCTGACCGCCGACGTGCTGCGCGACAGTCTCAAGCTGGTCCTGGAGGACCCGTCGTACGCGGCGAACGCCGCTCAGCTGCGCACCGAGGTGCGATCCATGCCGAGCCCGAACGACGTCGTGCCGGTGCTGGAGAAGCTGACCGCCGAATACCGCACGTCGCGCCCCTGAACCGCTCTTCGATCTTGAGGGGTAGAGGGGTGCCGGCGTGAGCCCGCGACGCCGGCCGCCGGCCGATGGATGGCCGCCGGCGCCGGGGGCCGCACGGCCCCCGGACGCTCTGTCGCCCCTGGACGTTCCATGGCCGGCAGCGGGCTCACCATCTCGATCGGGCCGCCGGCCCGCGCATCCCCACCCCTGACCTACGAATCGAAGAACGGACCGGAAGATGAAGGGAATCGTTCTCGCCGGGGGCAGCGGTACACGGCTGTTCCCGCTGACCTTGGTGACGTCCAAGCAGCTGCTCGCCATCTACAACAAGCCGATGGTGTACTACCCGCTCTCCGTGCTGATGCTGGCCGGGATCCGGGACATTCTGATCATCTCCACGCCGTCGGCCGTCCCCGTCATGCAGAGCCTGCTCGGCGACGGCTCCAAGCTCGGCCTGAACCTGACCTACAAGGTGCAGGACGAGCCGCGCGGCATCGCCGAGGCGTTCCTGATCGGCGCCGACCACATCGGTGGCGACAGCTCGGCGCTGATCCTCGGCGACAACCTCTTCCACGGTGCCGGATTCCCGGAGTTGCTGCGCCACGCGCGGGAATCGCTCGATGGCTGCACCCTGTTCGGGTACCCCGTGCCCGACCCGGAGCGGTACGGCATCGGCGAGGTCGACTCCGAGGGCATGCTGGTCTCCATCGAGGAGAAGCCGGTGCTCCCGCGCTCCGACAACGCGATCGCGGGCCTGTACTTCTACGACAACCAGGTCGTCGACATCGCCCGGGGGCTCGCCCCCTCGGCGCGCGGCGAACTGGAGATCACCGACGTCAACCTCGAATACCTCAGGCGGGGCCGGGCGAGACTGATCGGGCTGGGCCGTGGCTGCACCTGGCTCGACTGCGGCACCTACGACTCCCTGCTGGCCGCCAGCCAGTACGTGCAGGCCGTCGAGAAGCACCAGGGTGAGCGGGTGGCCTACCTGGAGGAGATCGCCCTGCGCATGGGCTTCATCGACGCGGAGGCCTGCTACCAGCTCGGCGCCGAAATGCGGCAGTCGAACTACGGCCGGTACCTCACGGAGATCGCTTACGCGCTGGACTGAGCGGTCCCACCGCGTACACGGGTCACCTCGGCCCGGGGCACGGCCCGCCCGGGTTCCGCCGTGCCGAGGTGACCGGCGGCGAGCGGAGCCCGGGGCACCGCTCGCCCGGGTTCCAACGCGCCGAGGTGACCGGCGGCGAGCGGGCCGTACGGTGGGACGTCGCGAGCGAACAAGGTCGAACGAGGAGATCCCATGCTTTTCGCGCCGCTCACCCTGCGGTCCCTCACCATCCCCAACCGCGTGTGGATGGCGCCGATGTGCCAGTACTCGGCCGCCACCGACGGCCCGGACACCGGAGCGCCTGACGACTGGCACTTCGCCCACCTCGCGGCGCGGGCGGTGGGCGGCGCCGGGCTGATCCTCACCGAGGCCACCGCCGTCTCCCCCGAGGGACGGATCAGCCCCGCCGACCTCGGGCTGTGGAACGACCGTCAGCAGGCGGCGTTCGGCCGGATCACCGGCTTCCTGTCCCGGCACGGCGCCGTGCCGGGCATCCAGCTCGCGCACGCCGGCCGCAAGGCCTCCGCCGACCGGCCCTGGCGCGGCGGCGCTCCCCTCGGCACCGGGGAAGGCGGCTGGCCCACGGTCGCGCCCAGCCCGGTTCCCTTCGCCGGCGGCTACCCGGTACCCGAGGAGCTGTCGGCCGGCGGGATCCGCGGCGTCGTCGCCGATTTCGCCGCCGCGGCCGAGCGCGCGCTGCGGGCGGGCTTCCAGGTCGTGGAGATCCACGGCGCGCATGGCTACCTGATCGGCGAGTTCCTCTCCCCGCACAGCAACCACCGCACCGACGCCTACGGCGGCCCGTTCGAGAACCGCATCCGTTTCGCCCTGGAGGTCGTCGACGCCGTCCGCGCCGTCTGGCCCGATGAGCTGCCGGTATTCTTCCGGATCTCGGCCACCGACTGGCTCCCCGACGGCCAGGGCTGGACCGTGGACGACACCGTGCGCCTGGCCAAGGAGCTGCTCGCCCGCGGCGTCGACCTGCTGGACGTCTCCAGCGGCGGCAACGCCTCGGGGGTGAGGATCGCCACCGGCCCCGGGTACCAGGTGCCGTTCGCGGCCCGGGTGCGCGCCGAGACCGGCTGGACGGTGGCCGCGGTCGGCCAGATCACCGACCCCCATCAGGCCGAGTCGATCCTCACCTCCGGTCAGGCCGACGCCGTCCTGCTCGGCCGCGAACTGCTGCGCGACCCCTACTGGCCGCAGCGCGCCGCCCGCGCGCTGGACGTGCCGCCACGCCGGCCCGAGCAGTACCTTCGCGCCAACTGAGATCCCCCCGGCCCGCGGCCGCGCACCTTCCGGCTTGCGGTTCTCGTACCGCCTCCCATCTGCGATTTCTTCCCCATTGCGCACTTCCCCACTGGTTCGGCCGTGCACGGTTCTACGCCTCTTCACGGTGTTACGCTCGATTTCGACCCGCCGGTCCGGTTGTCCGCAGACCTCGAACGTCGTCACACCCCCAGACATCTCGGAGTGTCCATTGTCGACTTGGAGCGCAACTCGCGTACCTGACGGACGGTTCGATACGCCTGTCACGCCGAACGGCCGAGCCTTGCTGGCCCTGATAGAGCAGGACGCCGCCCGGATCCGGGACGAGGCCGCCGACCACGACCGTTTCGGCGAGTTTCCGACGGAGACCTTCGAGCGGTTCCTGGACAACGGGGTCATGGCGGGCACCGTCCCCGAGGAGCTCGGCGGCCTCGGAGTCTCGCGCCTGTCCGACGTGGCGGCGGTGCTGGCCGCCGTCGCCGAGGCCGACGCCTCGACCGCGCTCGCCCTGCACGTGCAGTTCAGCCGTGGCCTGACCTTCGCCTACGAGTGGCAGCACGGCTCGCCGCCGGTGCGGGCGCTGGCGGAGCGGATGCTGCGGGGCATGGCGTCAGACCGGCTCGTGATCTGCGGCGGTGCGAAGGACCACCACACGGCGGTGACCCGGCTGACGCCCGACGGGCGCGGCGGCTGGCTGCTGTCGGGCCGTAAGACACTGGTGACCCTCGCGCCGATCGCCACCCACTTCCTGGTGCACACGCAGAAGGTCGTCGACGGCGAGCCGGTCACGCTCGCCGCCGCGATGCTCGACCGCGCGACCCCCGGGCTGACGGTCCTGCCCGAGTGGGACGGCCTCGGCATGCGGGCGTCGGGCACCTGCGACATCGTGTTCGACAACTGCCCGGTCGCCGAGGAGGACGTGCTACAGCGGGGAGTGATCGGCGCGCACAGTGACCGCGCGCTGGCCGGGCAGACCGTCAGCTCCATCACCATGCTCGGCATCTACGCCGGCGTCGCACGCGCCGCCCGCGACATCGCCGTCAGCACGGCCGCGCGCCGGTCGGCCGCGCCGTCGGCGGCCGTACGGGCCCTCGTCTCCGACATCGAGACCAACCTCTACACGCTCCGGGCCACGGCCACGGCGGCGCTCGCCAACGCCGACGACCTCAACGACGACCTCACCGGTGACCTGGACGAGCGCGGCAGGCGCATGATGGTGCCGTTCCAGTACGCCAAGCTGGCGGTGAACCGGCTGGCGAAGTCGGTGGTCGACGACTGCCTGACCGTCATCGGCGGCGCGGCGTACGGGGCGGCGCATCCGCTGTCGCGGCTCTACCGCGACGTGTGCGCGGGATGGTTCATGCAGCCGTACACCTATGTGGACGCGGTGGACTTCCTCAGCAGTCAGTCACTCGGCATCGACCGTGACAACAACTACATGAGCTACCGCGCGAACGCCGCCACCGCCGCACGCTGACGGTCGTGGTGGGCCGGATCCGATCGGACGGCGGCGACACCCGCCACGGAAATCCGGTGCAGGATGCCCGGGGGGCTGGTTCGATAGGGGGATGGACTCCTCCCGGCTCCTCAGCTGCTTCGAGCATGACTTCGCCCTGCTGCGCGCCGCCGTCGCCGGCGCCGATCCTTCAGCCCCCGTGCCGTCGTGCCCCGGCTGGTCCGTCGGCGATCTCGCGCGGCACGTCGCCAAGGTCTACCTGCACAAGGCCGAAGCCATCCGGCTCAATGCCTTCCCCGACGAGTTGCCGCCCGGCGTGCTCGACGCCGATCCCGTGACCTCGCTGGACAAGACCCACGCCCTGCTGACCGGGCAGTTCTCGGCGCACTCCCCCGCCGGCCCCGCGCCCACCTGGCACGAGCCCGATCAGACCGTCGGCTTCTGGATCCGCCGCATGGCCCAGGAGACGGTGATCCATCGCATCGACGCCGAGCTCGCGGCGGGCCGTCCGGTGTCCCCGGTCCCGGACGATCTCGCCTTCGACGGCATCGACGAGGTGCTGAGGCTGTTCGTCGGCTACGGGAGCACCCGCTGGCTGGACGACTTCGGCACCCTCCTCGACGCTCCGGACGAGCGGCCCGTCTCGGTCTCCACGAGCCACCACGCCTGGACGCTGAGGGCCGTCGCCGGCGAGGGCCCTCAGCCCGGCCATGTGGAGGTGAGTGACGCCGCCACGGGCTTCGACGGGGACGCGCTGGTGAGCGGGGACGCGATGCCGCTGCTGCTCTGGCTCTGGAACCGCGGCGACGACGCGTCCGTACGGATCTCCGGCGACGCGGCCCTGCTGAAGCAGTTCCACGCCCTGAGGACCGCCGCGACGCAGTGAACCTACAGCGCTCGCGCCACCAGTCCGCGGTCGCGGTGCGCCCGTCGGCGAACTGGACGGTTGAACCGCTCGTCCGGGCGCGCCGGCCAGTATTCGTCGATCTTCGCGCCGATGAGGGCGTGTAGTGGCGCATGACGGTGCCGGGGTAGCTGAAGTCGTTACGGGGCAGCCCGGCGACCTCCTCGTTGTACGCGGTGGGGCCGTACTCGTTGCCGATGTGCCACATCGCCAGTGCCGGGTGGTAGGAGTAGCGCTCGGCGAGCCTGGTGGTGATGTTCGCCGCGTACCGGCGGTAGATCGGCGACGAGGGGTCGTAGTGCTGACGGTTCCCGAAACCGAACGGCTCGCCGTCCGCCATGATCGGGAAGACCTCGGGGTGCAGACGGGTCAGCCAGACCGGGGGCGCGGTTCCTGAAGCCGTCCATGCGAGGGTTCGTCATTTCGAGTCCTCCTCTTGTGATGCCGCCGCGCCAGGACCGCCGAAGGCGAAGGCCCCTCAGACCGTGAACGCCTCGCGGACCTCGGCGATCACCGGGCGGCTGTTCAGCAGCAACACCGATGCGAGTACCGAGGCCAGCAGCGCCGGAACCACCTCGGAGGCGACCAGCGTGAGGCCGGCCGCCACGACCAGAAGGGCGGCGTTGCCCAGTGCGGCCCGGGGGGAACGGGTGAGGAAGTACGCGGCCAGGCGGGCCACGTCCCTCGCCCGGAACTCGAACAGGGAGGTGATCACCAGTGCGTTGGCCACCCAGAGGGTCGCCGCCACCGCGATGAGGACCGACAGCACGGCCCACCATCGCGGGACGCCGGCGGCGGCGAAGTTCGCGAGATTCGACCCGATGACGGCCAGCCACACCAGCCACGGGATCCACAGCTTCACGACCCCGCGGAAGTTGGCCCTGTACCCGCGCCAGAACGCCGCCGCCGGATGAAGCTCGGTGAGATCGAGGCGACGATGGTGCAACGCGTACACCGCCGCCGAGAGCGCGGGACCGACCGGAAGCAGGCAGGCCGCGGCCAGCGGGACGTCGGCCGCGTCACGGTCGAGAAGGACGAGCCCGACCAGGCCGGGCGAGGTGGCGGTCAGGAGCAGGAGCTCGACCACGAGCAGGGTGTAGACGAGAGCGGAGGCGCGTGAAAGGGGTCCTTCGCCGAACCGGCGTCCGGCCGTCGCATCGGTCATGGGAGACTCGGGCGGGGTCCGCATCGTCCTCCTTCGCTCACCACGCTCTCCGTTTCCGCCGCGCCCGGGAGCCTGCGGCCCCCCGCGGTCAGCCGTGTTGCTTCTTGAAGCGGTCGTAGGCGGTGTTCACCAGGTTGACGTAGGACGACATGTTCTTCCCTTCGAGTTCGCTGACGTAGGCGGCCCAATCGCCGAAGTCGCGCTTGCCAAGGATGAACTTCATCGTGTTCTGGGTGACGTGGTCCTTGAGCGGTGTCTGCCACAGCGTCACCTGCTCGCGCTCCTCGTCGGTGAGCGGGTGCGGAGGCGGCGCCGGCAGGGGCTTCCTCGCGTTCATCACCTTCTGGAACGCCACCTCCTCCTCGGAGAAGGTCGACTGGAGCAGCTCGGTGCTGCCGCCGTAGGCGAACACGCCGTTGGAGAAGCCGAAGTCCTTCTGCAGGTGCTTCGTCGCCTTGGGGTTGAGCCCGACGAAGTCGACGTCCGGCGCCAGCTTGTACTTCCCGGACGCGTCCTTGGTGTAGGTGACCCCGTCGACGCCCCATTTGGCGAACACCTGGCCCTCGTCGGAATACCAAAGCCAGTCGATGAACTGCATCATGGCGACGAAGTTCTTGCTGTCGCGGGCCTTCTTGGAGATCATGATGCCGTTCTCCAGGCGGGTGTTCCCCGCGCCGTACTTGATCGGCCCCAGCGGCCCGACGGGCAGGGGGATCTTGACGAGCACGGCCTTCGGATTCGCCTTCGAAAGCGGCGGCCGGTACTCGTTGACCAGCGTCTGCGCGTTCGAGCTGATCACGAAGGACTTGCCGGACACCAGCTTCTGGATCGCCAGGTCGTCGGTCTGCGTGAAGCTCTCCGGGTCGAGCAGCTTCTCCTCCACCAGGGTCTGAAGGTACTGCAGCATCTGCTTGTACTGGTCCATGGCACCGGTGAAGGCGAACTTGCCGGCGGCGGGGTCCCACGACATCCCGTCCCCGTAGCCCCAGCCTCCGGGGGCGCCGTAGGAGATGCCGATGATGTTCAGCAGGTTGGCGCCGGGCGTGAGGGTTCCCCAGCGGTCGGACATGGGGTAGCAGTCGGGGTACTCCTCCTTCATCGCCTTCAGCACCGTGCGCAGGTCGTCCCAGGTCTGCGGGATCTCAAGTCCCAGCTTGTCGAGAACGTCCTTACGGACCGCCAGGGAGTAGTCCACCCAGAAGTCCTCGTGGAGCCCGGGGAGCACGTAGTAGCGGCCGTCCGACTGCCGGAGCGTGTCCAGGTCGCCCTGGAGGTTCCACTTGGCGACCTTCTCCTTGAAGTTCGGCATCAGGTCGACGTAGTCGCTGACCGGGAGGATGGCGCCGGACGCGACGAAGGGGGTCTCCTGGCCGGGATAGGTCTTCGGGATGATGAACGGGGCGTCGCCGGCGCCGATCAGCAGGCTGCGTTTCTTCTCGTAGTCGCTGAGCGGCACCACGCTCGGCTCGATCTTCACGTTGGTCCGCTTGCTCAGCTCCGACCAGAACAGCCAGTCGTTCTTCATCGGGTAGAACGGGTGGTTGTTGTAGAGCATGGTGAACGAGAGCGGCGCGGCGGCCCTGAACCGGCCGCCGGCGCCGTAGCCGGGCATCGCGCCCTCCCGGTTCGCCGAGAAGTCGTCCCCCTTCTTCTTGGAGTCGTCACTGCCGCAGCCGGCCAGTGCGAGGAACGCGCCTACCGCGACCATCGCCTGACGCCGGTTCATCTGGTACATGGGAGTCCTTTCGCGCGGAACGGGGGGTGTGCGGAGGCCGCCGGAGGCGAGGGGCTATTGCTTGACCGCGCCGAGCATCACTCCTGTGACGAAGTACCGCTGGACGAAGGGGTAGATCCCCACGATGGGAAGGATGGTGAGCACCATCGTCACCGCCTTGATGTTGGCGGCCACCGTGAGGTCCATGGCGTCGGCTCCGACGGACGACGCGGTGGTGGCCCCGGCGATCAGGTTGCGCAGGTAGACGGTCACCGGGAACAGATCGGACTGACTCATGTAGAGGAAGGCGGCGAACCAGGAGTTCCAGAACGCGACGGCGTAGAAGAGCGTCATCGTGGCGATCACCGCCTTCGACAGCGGCAGCACGATCCGGAGCAGGATGCCGTAGGTGCCCATGCCGTCGATCGCGGCGGCCTCCTCCAACTCGACTGGCAGTCCCTCGAAGAACGTCTTCATGATCAGCAGGTTGAAGACGCTGATGGCGTTCGGGAGGACGACGGCCCAGATGCTGTCCTTCAGTCCGATGCCGGTGATCAGGACGTAGTTGGGGATGATGCCGCCGGAGAAGAACATGGTGAAGACGGCGATCCCGACCAGTGTCTTGCGGCCCTTGAGGTGCTTCTTGGACAGGACGTAGGCGTAGCAGGTGGTCAGGAGCATCGAGATCAACGTGGCCACGACCGTGTACACCACGGTGTTGCGGTAGTTCGTCCAGAACATCGGGTCGGAGACCACGTATTCGTACGTCTTGAGGGTGAACCCGCGTGGGACGAGGTTGACCTGACCGGACCGGATGAAGTTCTCGTCGCTCAGCGAGCGAGCGATGACGTTGATGAAGGGGTACAGGGTCACGATCACGACGCCGGCGAGCACGACGGCGTTGACCCCCTGGAACAGGCGATATCCCCTGGTTCTGTCCACTGTCACCACAGGCTCGTCCCAACCGCGCGACGGGAGATCAGGTTCGCCGACATGACCAGGGTCAGCCCGATCAGGGCCTCGAACAGGCCGATCGCCGCGGCGTAGCTGAAGTTGTTGGATTCGACGCCCATGCGGTACAGGTACGTGGAGATCACGTCGGCGGTCGGGTACGTCAGCGGGTTGTAGAGCAGGAGGATCTTCTCGAAACCGACCGCCATGAACGCGCCGATGTTCAGGATCAGCAGAGTGACCGCGGTCGGCCGGATGCCGGGGAGGGTCACGTGCCAGGTCTGCCGCCATCGGCCCGCGCCGTCGATCCGCGCCGCCTCGTACAGCTGGTCATCGATGGTCGTGAGCGCGGCGAGATAGAGGATCGTCCCCCACCCGACGGTCTGCCACATCTCCGAGGAGACGTAGATCGTGCGGAACCACTCCGGCTGCTGCAGGAACGTGATCGGGGCGTCGCCCACCACGCGCAGGACCTGGTTCACCGGCCCGTCGACCGACAGCAGCTCGATGACGAGACCGGCCACGACCACCATCGAGAGGAAGTGCGGCAGGTAGGACACCGACTGGACGAACCGCTTGAGGCGCCGGTGCCGGACCTCGTTGATCAGCAACGCGAGCACGATCGGCAACGGGAAGCAGAACAACAGGGTCAGCGCGCCGAGGAGCAACGTGTTGCCGAACACGTGCCAGAACGTCGGGTCGTTCAGGAACAGCCGCACGTAGCGCAGGCCCACCCACTTCTCGCCCAGCACGCTGCCGCCGGGCTCGAACTTCCGGAAGGCGATCACGTTGCCGATCATCGGCAGGTACCGGAAGACCACGAAGAACAGCAGGGGGAGGACGGCCAGCGAGTACAGCTGCCAGTCGCGACGCAGCGCCTGCCGCCAGGTGGGACCAGGTCGCCGCTTCCCGCGGGCGGGATCGGGCCTCACCTCGGAACGACCGGCCCTGGGAAAGCGCTTCCCGAGGGAGCCGACCTCGGGCCTGGCTCGCCCGGACGGAGACGACCGCATATCTCGCCGTCGTGTGGACTCACCAAAAGCGGGCCTCGATTCGTTCGGCGGCTGGTCGCTCATGCCATCCCCTCGGCCGACGACGGCGTCGTCCACATGTCGGCGACATGTCACGGTGAAAGGCCCGAAATTTTCGGAGTCACGCATTAATATTGCGGAAATATAGGAGCCCTGTCCAGGTTCGTCAAGAGGGTGGTCAACCACCACTCGGCCGGTTCCTCCAAGCCCTGTTCACAGCCCAGCGGCACTCCGGCATCGCACCCCAGGCCGAAACTTTCGGATCGACGAGAGCGTCGGTGCCTCGTCGTCACCCCCGGCAGGCCCCGGGCCGCCGTGACCGGTACTTTCGATCGGCTCGAATCGGATCGTCTCCGATGAACCTTTCACGGTCGCCGGAGGCCCCGAAGGCGCTGACGGCGCAAGCCCCCCAGGTGAGAGCACGCCGGCGGGGCGCGGCGGCGCGCCGGCGTTCTGGCGCGTTGACGGGGCCCGCCCACATCAGGTTTGATCCGCCCAGAGCGGGCTATCGCGCCTCACCGAAGGAGGAATCCAGACGCTTACGCAGGTCAGCGATCACAGCTTCCTGTTCTCCGCCTGGCGCGGCGTCTCGAAGCGCGGCGTCTCGAAGCGCGGTGTCTCGAAGCGCGGTGTCTCGAAGCTCGCGAGCCAGGTGGCGAGAAGCGATTCCAACTGTGCGGCCTCGTCCGGCGTCAGATAGTCGAGGAGGCGGCGTTCATTGCGCATGTGCTCGGTGAACGCCTGGTCGATCAGTTCCCTGCCGGCATCGGTGAGTGCGACGACACGTGCTCGGCCATCGCTCGTGCTGGGACGGCGTGTGACCAGCCCTTCGCGTTCGAGCCGGTCGACGCGTTTGGTCATCGCCCCCGTGGTGACCATGGTGAACGCGGCAAGCTCTCCGGGTGCGCGTTCGAAGGGCTCACCGGCGCGCCGGAGGGCGGCGAGCACATCGAACTCCCCTTCCCCGAGCCCATAGCGCCGGTAGACGACACAAAGCTGTTCGGTGAGGTGGCCGGCGAGGCGGTGGAGCCGTCCGATCACACCTTGTGGCGCCACGTCCACGTCGGGTCGTTCACGGGCCCAGGCCTGCTGGATGCGAGCGACATGGTCCAGGTGCTCGTTCACGTTCCTACTATAGCTTCCATGGAAGCTATAGTAGCTTCCATGGAAGCTACTTTCCGGTGGGGGCCCGTCACCGCGATCGCACCCGTGGCGTGGGGGACCACCTATTTCATCACCCATCGGTTCCTACCGGCCGACTACCCGCTTTACGGAGCGGTGATCCGGGCGCTGCCCGCGGGCCTGTTGCTCCTCCTCGTCCGCAGGAAGCGTCCCCACGGGTCATGGTGGTGGAAGTCGCTGGTCCTCGGCACCATGAACATGGGCGCGTTCTTCGCATTGGTCTATCTGGCGGCGCAAACGCTTCCGACGAGCATCGCATCGACGATCATGGCGACCTCGCCGATCGTGATGATGCTTTTCGCCTGGGCGGCGCTGTCCGAGCGCCCGAAGGCGACGCACATGACCGGAGCCGGCATCGGGATCGGGGGCGTCTGCCTCATGCTGCTGGATGGCGGGGGCACCGTGCGGGCCTCCGGTGTACTCGCTTCTGTCATGGCCATGGTGATGTCGTCCCTTGGCTACGTGCTCGCCAAGAAGTGGAGCTCGGACGTCGATGTCTTCTCGCTGACCTCTTGGCAGCTCGTCGCGGGGGGAGTCGTCCTGCTGCCTGTCGCGGTCGCGACGGAGGGATCACCGCCCACCCTGGACGGGTCCGCGTTGCTCGGCTTCAGCTATGTCACGGTCGTCGCGACCGCGCTCGCCTTCGCCGCCTGGTTCACGGGACTACGGCACCTGAGTGCCGGAACGGTGGGGCTCATCGGGTTACTCAACCCGATGAGCGGTGTCCTGTTCGGCACCATGGTCGCCGGTGAAACGCTCGCCGTGCACCAGATCTGCGGACTCGCGCTGGTCTTCCTCGGGATCCTTTCCGGCCAGCCCTTCACGGCTCGCCTCGTCACGCTGGTCAGAGCCCACCGATCGAAGCACACCGCCCACGCACATGATCAAGCGGAGTGCGTCGGGTGACCTGCCTCTCCGCTTCCACCTGCTCGCCGAGCCGCTGACTGCCCATATCAGCACCATCCGCCATCCCTGCTCGTGATTTTCGGTAGATATACGGATGCCGCTACGTATGTACTGCGCCTTCCGGTGGCCCTACCGTCACGCACAAGTGGATTCGCCCCTTCGAAGTCAGGAGCGTCGTCACATGTCGTAGCCGTACCGACGGTAGAACGCCACTCCCGGCCCTGGGAGTCATGCCGGGTGCCGTACGGGTCTCGACCGCCTCGGCCGCCGACCGGCATATCCGGCGTGTGAGCATTCGTTTCTCCACACCCCCCAGTCCCACACCCTCGCGCCGTCCAGCGATCCGTGACGGCGCGATGAGCGCCGCCCGCCCACCCGGCGGAAGCGCGACAGTGGGATGCCGAGAAAGGAAAACGCACTTGAGGCGCACAGCTGTCCTCACGGCGACCGTCATCATGGCCCTGACGGGCCTGCTCGCGTCCGCTACCCCCGCGACCGCCCAGGCTCCACCGGGAAGCACCCGGCACAACGCACCCGACAGTACGTCCCGGAGTGCCCCCCTCACCGCCCTGGCGGCCCCCGACGTCAGCCTGCCGAACATCAAGGCCCATCTGAGCCAGTTGCAGAGCATCGCCACCTCCAACGGCGGCACCCGCAGGTCGACCACCGCCGGCTACACCGCGTCGGTCTCCTACGTCGAGCAGAAACTGCAGGCCGCCGGCTACACCACCCGCCGCGTGACCTGCACGCCGGGTTGCACCAGCGGCGCCGGGCCCGATCTGATCGCCGACTGGCCGGGCGGGGACGAGAACCAGGTCATCATGTCCGGCGCCCACCTGGACAGCGTCTCGGCCGGTCCCGGCATCAACGACAACGGCTCGGGGTCGTCGATGCTGCTGGAGGTCGCCCTGACCCTGGCCGCGCAGCGCCCGACGATGACCAAGCATGTGCGATTCGGCTGGTGGAGCGACGAGGAGCAGGGCCTTCTCGGCTCGCGCGCCTACGTCAACTCGCTCAGCTCGACCGATCGCTCCAAGATCAAGCAGTACCTCAACTTCGACATGGTCGGCTCGCCCAACGGCGGCTACTTCATCAACAACATCACCACCACGGCCGCCGCCGACCTGCGCGCGTTCTACACCAACCTCGGCCTGCAGCCGGAAGAGAACACCGAGGGCGCCAACCGCTCCGATGACGCCTCCTTCCGCAACGCGGGCATCGCCACCTCCGGTGTCGCGGCCGGCGCCAGCGCCACCAAGACCTCGGCGCAGGCCGCCAAGTGGGGCGGCACGGCGGGGCAGGCGTACGACTCCTGCTACCACCGGTCGTGCGACACGACGGCCAACATCAACGACACCGTCCTGGACCGGGCGGGCGACGCCCTGGCGTACGCCATCTGGACCCAGGCCGTGGGCACTCCCACCGGCAGGGATTTCTCGATCAGCGCCAACCCCGCGTCGAGCTCCGTGCCGGCGGGGCAGGCGGTCACGACCACGATCAACACCGCGACGACGTCGGGCACCGCGCAGACGGTGAACCTCACGACGGCGTCCGGGCTGCCGAGCGGCGCCACGGCGAACTTCAGCCCGGCCTCGGTGACCTCGGGCGGCTCCTCGACGCTCACGCTCTCCACCTCGGCGTCGACGCCGACCGGCACCTACGCCATCACCGTCACGGGCACCGGTGAGACCGTGACCCGCACCACGACCTGGACGCTGACGGTCAGCGGCACCGGCGGAAACCGGACGTTCACCAACGGCACCAACTACACGATCAACGACCTGTCGACGATCAACAGCCCGGTCACCTCGACCGCGACCGGCAGCGCCGTGTCGCCGGTCAAGGTCAGCGTGACGATCTCACACACCTGCGCCGAGGACCTGCAGATCCGCCTGCGCGGCCCGAACGGGACGTACTACACCATCGACAGCAGCGGTGGCTCGTCCTGCACCTCCTACGGCACCCGCACCTACTCGGTCCCGGTCACCCAGTCGGCCTCGGGAACCTGGACGCTGCAGGTGACCGACAACTACCAGCTCGACACCGGCTTCCTCGACACGTGGAGCGTCACCGTCTGAGCGTTGCCGAGCGTGTCCGAGCCTTCGCCGCACCGGTGACACGACGCCCCCGTCAGAGGATCTCTGACGGGGGCGTTCGGCTGCTGTGGAAGCTCCGGCCCTGGACGACGGGGCTGACGCGCGTCTTCCGTGCCCTTCGGTCCGCCGCCGGCTCCTATGCATATTTCCTACTTTTCCTGTAGGTATTGACTCAAATAATTCGTGCTGCCTACCATGAGCGCGGCGCGACGCCAGTGACCGGCCGGGCCCGCACCGGCGGCGCGAGGTGGTGCGCCGGCACGAGCTGACGAACCGTACAGTGCCGGTCCGTTCCCGTCCCGCCCAGCACGGGGGCGACCACGGCGCCTGTCTCGATTCGAGTGGGAGTACACGTGCAACCAGCCCCCCAGTCCACCGTGGTCCGCCGACGGCTGATCATGACGCTCGCCGTGGCCGGGCCGATCCTGCTGACCGCCGCCTGCGGCTCGGGCGGCGGAACCGCGAGCGCCGACGGCGACGCGGCCAAGGCCGGCGGAACGCTGACCTTCGCGGTCGGGTCGTACGCCGGCTGCGTCGACCCCCAGCAGGTCGGCAGCAACGACACCATCTACGCCCTGCGGCAGATCGTCGACTCGCTGACCGACCAGGATCCGGCCACGGGCAAGATCGTTCCCTGGCTCGCGGAGCGCTGGGAAGTGAGCCCGGACGCGCGGACCTTCACCTTCCACCTCCGTCCGGGAGCCACGTTCAGCGACGGGACGCCCGTCAACGCCCAGGCGGTCAAGGACACCTTCGACACCGCGCCCAAGCTCGGCGCCAAGGCCGTCCTCGCGATCGGCTACCTCAGCGGGTACACCGGCACCAAGGTCGTCGACGAGCTCACCGCGGCGGTCTCGTTCAAGCAGCCCAACGCCCAGTTCCTGCAGGCGACGTCGACCTTCTCGCTCGGCCTGGTCTCGCAGGCGAGCACCCGGAAGACGGCGGACCAGCGCTGCACCGAGGGGATCGCCGGGTCGGGCCCGTTCACGCTGGAGGGATACCGGGCGAACCAGTCGATCACCCTGGCCAGGCGTACCGGCTACAACTGGGGGTCGTCACTGTGGCGCAAGCCCGGCGAGGCCTACCTGGACAAGGTGGTGTTCACCATCGTCCCCGAGGCCGGGGTCCGCACCGGGAGCCTCCAGTCGGAGCAGGTCGACGCCATCGGCAGCGTCGGCCTCGCCGACGAGAGCACGTTGCGGGGCAGCGACGACGTCACCCTGCGGGCGCGGGCCAACCCGGGCGTGGTCTTCAACCTGGGACTCAACAACTCCCGCCCGCCGGCGCGCGACCCCGCGGTGCGCCAGGCGATCCAGGCGGCGATCGACCGGCCGCAGATCGTCGAGGCGATCTTCCCGACCGGCAGCAAGCCGGCGACGAGCATCCTGGCCCACACCACCCCGTTCTACACGGACCTCAGCGAGCGGCTCGCGTTCGATCCCGGCAGGGCCGCTTCGCTCCTGGACGCGGCCGGCTGGCGGCCCGGCGCCGACGGCATCCGGGCCAAGGACGGCGTCCGGCTGAGCCTTTCGGTCAGCTGGTTCGCCAACGCCGCGACGAACCGGCCGGCCCTTGAGCTGATCCAGCAGCAGCTCAAGGCGGTCGGCGTCGAGATCCGGCTGCGGGAGCAGCCGATCGCCCAGATCACCCAGCTACAGCAGTCCGGCGACTTCGACGCGCTGTGGGGGAACATCACCCGGGCCGACCCGGACATCCTGCGCAGCAGCTACTCGACCTCGCTGGCCAACGTGTACCGGCTCCACCCCGGCGAGCTGGACACGGTGCTGGCCGAGCAGGCCGCCACCACCGATGCCACGAAGCGCCAGGCCCAGGTCAGCCAGGCCCAGCGGCTGATCGTCGAGAACGCGTACATCGTCCCGGTGGTGGAGCTGACCACCGAGCTCGGCGTCTCCAAGCGGGTCCACGACCTGGACTTCGAGGCGTCCACCCGGATCCAGTTGCACGACACCTGGAAGAGCTAGGGGCCGGATGCCGGGCGGGAGGAGCAACCGAGCATGCGTCGATATCTAGCCGGTCGCGTCGGGCAGGCGGTGGTGGTGCTGTGGGCGGCCTACACGGTCTCCTTCCTGGTGCTCGACCTCCTGCCCGGCGATCCGGTCTCGGCGATGGCGGGCGGGGCCGACCAGGCCGCCATCGACCCGGCGCAGCTTGAGGCGCTGCGCCGGGAGTACGGCTTCGACCAGCCGATCATCGTCCAGTACCTGGGCCACCTCGGCCGGGCGGTACGCGGCGACTTCGGCGACTCGGTGGCGACCGGGCGGCCGGTGATCTCGACGCTGGCCGACGCGCTGCCCTACACGCTGCGTCTGACGGCCGCCGCCCTGGTGCTGGCCGTCCTCCTCGGCGGTGCGCTGGCCCTGTACGCGACCTACACCGCCCACGGCTGGCTGCGTCAGCTGCTGGTGTCGCTGCCGGCGCTGGGCGTGTCGCTGCCCACCTTCTGGATCGGCCTGATGCTCGTCCAGCTCCTGTCGTTCCGGCTCCGGCTGCTGCCCGCGTTCGGCGACGAGGGCGCGGCCGGCCTGATCCTGCCGGCGGTCACCCTGGCCGTGCCGACCGGCGCGATGCTCGCACAGTTGCTCGCCAAGAGCCTGCTGACCACGCTCGGCGAACCCTACGTGCAGACCGCGCGGGCCAAGGGCGCCGGCCGGGTACGGGTCCACCTGCGCCACGCGTTGCGCAATGCCGCTTTGCCGGCGCTCACCATGGCCGGCGTCCTGGTCGGCAACCTGATGGCAGGCTCGGTCGTCGTCGAGACGGTCTTCTCCCGCAACGGCGTCGGCCGGGAGACCGTCAGCGCCGTGACGGTGCAGGACATCCCGGTGGTCCAGGGCGTCGTGGTCTTCGGCGCGTTGACCTTCGTGCCGGTCAACCTCGCCGTCGACCTGGTCTACCCGCTCTTCGACCCGCGGATCGTGGTCGCCGCCGCCCGGCCAAGGAGCACCGGATGAGCCAATCGCTGGCCGGCGAAGTGGTGCCGGGGACCGGGCCGGACCCGGACCGCCCGCGCCACCCGGAACCGGTCGAGCCGGGCGTCATCGTCGGCTCCGAGGTACGGCGGCTGGCCCGGTTCCTGCTGCGGCGTCCCGGGCTGGTGCTCTCCGCCCTGGTGGTCGTCCTCGTCGTGCTGGCGGCCTTCTGGCCGGCGCTGTTCACCTCGCGCGACCCCCTGCTCGGGGTACCCGTCGACCGGTTCCAGGGCCCCGGCGCCCAGCACTGGTTCGGCACCGACGAACTCGGGCGGGACCTGTACTCGCGGGTCGTGCACGGCGCGGCGCTCTCCCTCAAGGCGACGTTGGTCGCGGTCGGGGTCGCCTTCGTCGTCGGCGGCACGATGGGGCTGGTCGCCGGCTTCGCCGGCCGGTGGGTCGAGGACGTGCTGATGCGGATCGTCGACGTGCTGCTGGCCATACCCGCCCTGTTCCTCTCCCTCGCCCTGGTCACCGCGCTCGGCTTCGGCACCGTCAAGGTCGCCGTCGCCGTCGGTCTCGCCAGCGTCGCCGGCTTCGCCCGGGTGATGCGGGCGGAGGTGCTGCGGGTACGTCAGTCCCTCTACGTCGAGGCCGCCCGCTCCATCGGGGCACGCTGGTACTCGGTCCTGCTCCGGCACGTGCTGCCCAACGCCATAGGCCCGGTGGTCGTGCTGGCCACCCTCGAATTCGGCATCGCGGTCCTTGCCGTCTCCTCGCTCAGCTTCCTCGGGTACGGCGCCCCGCCACCCGCCCCGGAGTGGGGGACCCTGATCTCCACCGGGCGGAACTACCTGGCGAACGCGTGGTGGCTCTCGACGCTGCCCGGCCTGGTGGTCGCGGCCACCGTCCTTGCCACCAACCGGATCGCCCGCGCCCTCGACGGAGAGTTGACGACCCAGCGATGAGCACGCCGAGCGGTCCGGAGAACCTTCTCGAAATCAGCGACCTGGCGGTCTCCTACCGGTCGCGGTCGGGGGTGGTGCGGGCCGTCGACGGCGTGGACCTGACGGTCCGCGCCGGTGAGATCGTCGCGGTCGTCGGCGAGTCGGGCTCGGGCAAGAGCACGACGGCGCACGCGGTCATCGGCCTGCTGCCCGGCACCGGCCGGATCGACGCCGGCCGGATCCGGTTCGGCGGGCGGGACCTCGCCGGCCTGTCCGAGCGGGAGCTGCGGCCGATCCGGGGGGCTCAGATCGGCCTCATCCCGCAGGACCCGACCGTGTCGCTCAACCCGGTGCGGCGCATCGGTGACCAGGTGGCCGAGGTGCGCCGGCTGCACGGCCTGGCGGACCGCCGCTCCGCGCCGCTGGACGCCGTCGACCTGCTGGAGCGGGCAGGTCTGCCCGACCCGGCCGTCCGGGCCCGGCAGTACCCTCATGAGCTCTCCGGCGGGATGCGGCAGCGGGTGCTGATCGCCATGGCGATCGCCGCCGAACCGAGGCTGATCATCGCCGACGAGCCGACCAGCGCGCTCGACGTCACCGTCCAGCGGCTGATCCTCGACCACATCCAGAGCCTGACCGAGGAGCTCGGCACGGCCGTCCTGCTGGTGACCCACGACCTCGGCATCGCCGCCGACCGGGCGCGACGGATCGTGGTGATGTCGCGCGGGCGGGTGGTCGAGGCCGGACCGGCCCGGCGGATCCTCGATCGACCGGGCCACCCGTACACCCGGCGGTTGCTGCGTAGCGCCCCGAGCCTGGCGGTCGCCCGCCCGGCCGCACCGCCGCGGCCCGCCCCAAGCCTGGCGGTCGCCCGCCCGAGCGCACCGCCGCGGCCCGCTCCTGGCGCGGCGGTGACCGGCCGGCCCCTGGTGACGGTAGAGAACCTGGCCAAGGAGTTCCCGCTCCCCCGGGTGGCCGGCGGCGCCGCGCGGTCGGTGCGCGCGGTGCACGACGTGAGTTTCTCGATCGACCGGGGTGAGACCTTCGCCCTGGTCGGCGAGTCCGGCTCCGGCAAGTCGACGACGGCCCGCCTGGTCCTGCGCCTGGTGGAGCCGAGCGCCGGGCGGATCGCCTTCGACGGCATGGAGATCACCCAGGCCCGGGGGGAGGCGTTGCGCCGGTTGCGCCGGCGTGCCCAGCTCGTCTACCAGAACCCGTACGCGTCGCTCGACCCGCGCTTCACGATCAGCGAGGTGATCACCGAACCGTTGCGCGTGTTCCGCGTCGGCGACCGGGCTTCCCGGCGGGCGCGCGCCCGCGAGCTCGTCGACCGGGTCGCGCTGCCCGCCTCGGTGCTCGCGCGCAGGCCCGCGGAACTGTCCGGTGGGCAACGCCAGCGGGTCGCCGTCGCCCGGGCCCTGGCGCTCTCCCCGGACCTCGTGGTCTGCGACGAGCCTGTCTCCGCGCTGGACGTCTCGGTGCAGGCCCAGGTCCTCGAACTGCTCGCCGAACTGCAGGCGGCAACCGGCGTCGCGTACCTGTTCATCTCCCACGACCTCGCCGTGGTGCGGCAGATCGCCCACCGGGTGGCCGTCATGCGGGCCGGCCGGATCGTCGAGATCGGCACGACCGGCGAGCTCTTCGACCGCCCGGCCCACGCCTACACCCGCGAGCTGCTTGCGGCCATCCCCGGCGGGCGGTACGCCTGACCACCGCGCACCCCACCCGCTCAGCGGCCCCGGTCCACCGGACCCGCCGGACCACCCACCCTCGACCCCCAGAGGACGGCGCCCTTCGCCCCGGACCTGCCCACCTTCGGCGCGCAGGGGACCGTGAAGCCGGACCACACCGGGCGACCTTGCGCGAGAAACCCGGCTTCGAACCGCCGGCCGATCGCCCCGCGCCGACCTGACGCGGGCGGGCCACGCCCCACCGGCCCCGAACGACCGCGAAGCGGACGCTAGACCTAAAACCTACATGACAAGTAGGGTTTGGAGCGGCTCCAGTGCTTCGATTCTCGAAGGTATCCCATGTCAAACCTGTCGCAGTTCAAGCTGGCCGGCCCCGTCGACACCACGACCTACGGGGAGTACCGCATCACCCGCAGGGCCGACGACCCCCGCCCGCTCTACCGATTCACCGGGCGGATCACCGAGGACGGCCCGGCCGGCTTCACGCCGCGCGCCGGCCGGTACCACCTGTACGCGGGCTGGTTCTGCCCGTGGTCGCAGCGGGTGACGATCGCCCGTGCCCTCGCCGGCCTCGACGACGTCGTCAGCGTCTCGTACGTGGACAACGCACGCGACGGACGGGGCTGGGCGTTCCGCGAGCGGTACGGGCCGGACCCGGTCAACGGCTTCACCCTGCTGCGCGAAGCCTACGAGGCGACGGAGGAGGGCTACGACGGCCACATCTCGGTGCCGACGCTGTGGGACCGGGCCACCGCGACCGTGGTCAGCAACGACTTCAAGGGCATCGGGATCGACCTCGGCACCCTGTTCCGGCACCTCGCCAAGCCGCTCGTGGTCACCTACCCCGAGCGGCACCGCGACGAGATCGAGGAGCTCGACGCCTGGATCGGCCCGGCGGTGAACCACGGCGCCGCCGCGGCGGGCCGGCCCGGCCCGGACGGCGCGCGGGCCCGCGCCGCGCTGCTCGACGCGTTCGCCACGCTCGACGAGCGGCTGGCCACCCGGCGATACCTGGTCGGCTCGACGCTGACCGAGGCCGACATCCGGCTGTGGGTGACCCTGGTCCGCTACGACGCCGGACCCAACGCCCACCGTGCCATCAACCCGGGCCTGCATGAGTACCCGCACCTGTGGGCGTACGCCCGGGATCTCTACACCGTGCCTGCCTTCCGGGACACCACCGACTTCGGGTCCTTCACGGTGCCCGGCGCCGAGACACCCGACTGGCACGCCCAGGCCCCCCGCCCGGCCTGACCACCGCCCCCCGGTGATCGAGGTCGGCCCGGCGCGTCCAGGTACGGATCGACCGCGTCATCCGGCGCCCTGGAAGATGAGGTTGTCCGTCAGGGTCACGGTGCCTGTGACCGGGTCGACGTTCCTGTCCTCGGTTATGAGGAAGGCGGCGAGGAGCGCCTTGCCGCTCCAGCCGACGTGCGCGACACCGGCGTTCGGGTAGGTGATCGACACCGTGTGGTGCTTGCCGTCCAGGCCGGTCAGGTCGACGGTGCAGTAGAGGTCGTAGGTGACCACCTGACTCGGCGGGGGCACGGGCAGGGCGACCTTGGCCTCGATGCCCTTCGGGGTCGCCACCGTGGTGCCGCTGGGCTGATGGACCACTTTCCAGTCGACCGAGTTGACCGTGGTCCCGGCGGTCGTGGACCCGAGCTTCATGGTGAGGATCGGGTTGGTCAGTTTCCAGGTCAGTGACTCCTCGCCGTAGCCGGTGGCGCGCACGACGGTGGCCGGAGCCGGCTGGCCGCTGTGGAAGGTCCACGAGAAGCCGGTGTTGGTCGCGGCGACGTTCTGACCGTTGATCCAGACCCGCCGCCCTCGCAGGGTGCCGTACTCCTCGGCTCCCGCCTCTTCTCGACTGATCGGCCCGGTGAACGCCTCCCTTGACAGCAGAGCGTGAGTCGCGTTTCATTTAACATGTTGGTTAAATGAAGGGAGACTTCGGATGGCCGGCACTGACCAGCTCAGCGCGGTGTTCTCAGCGCTCGCAGACCCGACTCGACGGGCAATCCTCGTCGAGCTGGCCGAACACGACGCCACCGTCACCGAGCTAACCGCTCCCCTCTCCATCTCGATGCCGGCGGTGTCGCGGCACCTGAAGGTGCTCGAGCGCGCCGCGCTCATCTCGCGGACACGATCGGGCAAGTGGCGCGGGAGCCGCCTCCAGGCCGCCCCACTGCGCGACGCGGCCGACTGGATCGATCGCTACCGGCGCTTCTGGGACTCCTCCCTCACCCGCCTCGATGCCCACCTTGCCGCGGTGCAGGCCGCCGAACGCGCAACGGACCGGATGGCCAACGACCCCAAGGTCCCCGATGACCAGGAGCTCTAATGGAAACCGAAACTCGGCAACTCGCTATCTCGCGCGTGTTCGACGCGCCACGTGAGCTCGTCTACCGAGCCTTCACCGATCCAGACCACCTGGCGGAGTGGTGGGGCCCGATGGGCAACTCGCTGCCGCGCGAGGAGATCGATTTCGACGTGCGTCCCGGCGGCTATCAGCGGTGGACGGAGGTCTCTGCCAACGAGCCAGACCTTCGTATTCACATCTACATCAACCTCACAGACGTCACAGACGGCGAACTGCTTGAGGGCGTCATGCACGTAGCCGGCCAACTGCAGGAGGGCATCGAGCCGTTCGCAACAAGATTCCGATTCGAGTTCCACGACGAGGGCGAGGGACGCACGCGACTCGAGATCCGCCAGTGGCTCCCACCGCACCTGGCGGGCCCCAGCGAGCAGGGTTGGCTCGAGGCGTTCACCAAGCTGGACGCCACGCTAACAAGTGCCCAGATCGCGGCCGATCGTGAAGGTGTCGTGGCATGACCAAGCTGATCTACGTGACCAATGTGACTCTGGACGGCTACATCGAGGACGAGCGTGGCGCCTTCGACTTCGGCCCGGTGGACGCCGAGGTGTTCCGGTCCCAGACAAACCTCCTGCAACCCGTGGGCACGTTCCTTTACGGGCGGCGCCTCTACGAAACCATGGCCGTGTGGGAGACCGACGCCACGCTAGCGGCACAGTCCGACCTCATGGCCGACTTCGCGACGGCCTGGCAGACAGCGAACAAGGTCGTCTACTCCACGACGCTGACCGCCGCGTCGACCGCCAACACCCGAATCGAACGCCACTTCGACCCCACCGCGGTGCGCGAACTGAAGGCCGCGGCCAGCAGCGATATCACCGTAGGGGGTGCGAACCTCGCGTCCCAGGCATTCAAGGCCGGGCTGGTTGACGAGTGCCAGCTGTTCGTCTGGCCCACTGTCCTTGGTGGGGGAAAGGAGGCCTTACCGACCGACGCGCGCGCCGACCTCGAGCTCATCGATGAACGCCGATTCGGAAACGGTGTTGTACTCCTCCGGTACCGCCCTCTGGGACGGTGACTTGCGGCCCTGCCTGATTCGCCGGGCGCGAGCCTCCATGACGCGCGGAGCGCTTATGGCCGATCGGCCGGGGCGTATCTCGAGCACCCAGCGGTGTCGGTGAACTGGGTTGTCACCCGCAGGCTCCCGCGTCGAGCTCTATTCGGCGATCCGGCGCGACGCCCGTGCTGGACTGTCGAACCGAGCGCTCCAGCGGAAGCACCGAGTTGGCTACCGCACGGTCGCTGCCGCGCTCGCGTCGGCGTGGCCAAGGCCAGGAAGCCGCCACCGAAGCGCGGATCCCGACTGGATCCGTACGTGGAGGTGATCGACGACTGGTTGCGCGACGATCTCGACGCCCCGCGGAAGCAGCGGCACACCGCGAAGCGGATCTTCGACCGGCTACTCGACGAGCATGACGCGGTCGGGGTGGTGTCGTACTGGATGGTGCGGGAGTACGTCGCCACCCGCCGGCGTGAGATCCGCATCGAGGCCGGGCGTGAACCCGCGAACGCCTTCATTCCTCAGGAGCACTTGCCCGATCGGGAGGCCGAGGTCGATTTCGGTGAGGTCGCGATCCGGCTGCGCGGCGAGCTGGTCACATGCGCGCTGTTCAGCCTGCGACTGTCCTACTCCGGTAAGGCCGTGCACAGGATCAGCGCCTCGGCTGGGCAGGAGGCGTTCTTCGAGGGCCACGCCTACGCCTTCGATGTGCTGGGTGGGGTGCCGACCGGGAAGATCCGCTACGACAATCTCAAGGCCGCCGTCGCCAGCGTGATCGGGTTCAGCCGGCAACGGGTCGAAGCCGACAGGTGGACCGCGTTCCGCTCGCACTACGGAAGGCGTTCTACTGTCAGCCCGGCATCCAGGGGGCGCACGAGAAGGGCGGCTTCGAGGGGCAGATCGGCTGGTTCCGCCGCAACCACCTCGTCCCCGAGGTCGAGTCCTTCGCCGAGCTCAACGCCATGGTCGACGCCTGGGATCAAGCCGACGATGCGCGTCGGATCGGGTCCCGGGCCCGCACGGTCGGGGAGCACTTCGCTACCGAGCAGCCGCTCCTCGCGCCGCTGCCAGCCGAGCCGTTCGAGACAGGCCGTCGGTTCAACTCCCGCGTCGACCGGTACGCCCAGGTCACCGTCCGTATGAACGAGTACTCCGTCCCGGCCCGCATGGTCGGCCGTCAGGTCCGGGTGTTGCTCCACGCCGGCGAACTGGTCGTGTTCGACGGCAAGACCGAGATCGCCCGCCACGGCTGATGACCAAGGGCGCCACCCGCGTGGACCTCGACCCACTACCTTGAGGTCCTTCTTCGGAAGCCGGGGCGCGCTGCCCGGTGCCACCGCGTTGGAGCAAGCCCGCGCGGCCGGACGGTTCACCCCGGTTCACGACGCATGGTGGGCTGCCGCCTGCAAGGCGCACGGCGACGCCGCGGGCACTCGCGCCCTGATCGAAGTGCTCATGCTGCACCGGCACCTGCGTCACGACCAGGTCGTCACCGGCCTCTCCGCCGCACTGAACGCTGGAGCGCTGCTCCCCGTGATTCCCCCTTGATCACCGCACACATCGGGCACGCAACGGGCACAGTGCATCGACCTTCCGCTTTTCAGGAGTAGGCACCATGATCGCGGGCCGCGGCGTTACGGCCTGACTTGGACTCCAGGTGATCGCTGATATGTGGGTGCATGGGCAGGTGTGAGCCCGGGTTAATGTAGCGGTTGATGTACAGGAGCGCACCGGGAGCGGTTTCGTAGGTCTACCGGAGGATCATCGGGCAGGGAAAGATGAGATCGTCGCTATGTCTGCGCCGATGAGTTCTGACCCCCGACTGGAGGCTCTGGACACTATGCCCAACGTGCCGGCCTCGGTGTTGCGACTGGCGGAGACCCTAGTGATGCTGGCCGCCTCCGCTGACGAACAGGTCGCGTGGGTTGACCGGCACCAGTGGCACGTGGACGAATTGGCGCTCGACTTCGACTGGGCGAACGGGTGGGTACCGTGGAGTGTTGACGAGCGATCGCCAGGACTTTTGTCCCCAGTGCTTCACGACCTGTTGCAGCGCATCGACGACCGCTTGGCAGAGATGAGTGGGCAGGCCAACGCCGACAAGTGGACCCCTGAAGGGCTCGCCACCGATCCCGAATGGGCTGAGGTCCGGCATCTCTCCAGCCAGGCACTCACCGAGATCGCCACGCTGGGTCTGATCGCCATCCCTTCACCGGCGGACCTGTAGACACAACCGAGGTCTACCCACACGGTCGGCACCTCAGCCGATCACCAGATGCATAGAGCGTTCTGACTGACGGGATCTAATCTAGGAGATCCGAACCCCTGACATCCTGCTTGTAAATACGTAAGCCGATCTTGCCCGACCTGCGAAAACGCAGATCAGCGCACTGATCGCGTTCCCCGCGCCTCCCCCTTGTTCCCCGCTCCGTCGGGCACGCGACGGGCACGGCGGTACCCTCGTCAGGGAACAGTCTCCGGACAGTTCAAGGCAGATCAGCGGGTACAAACGGTCTGATCTGAACGGCTCTGGATCACCCTGAACTGCAACCCAAACTGCAACCCCCGATGTCCTGAAGTCCTGACCCAGGGCTATCACTCGTCATTTGTGCGGTAGGGCCTCGGGCGTGGGAGAACCACGATAAGCAGAGTTGCGAGTGGCCCGAGAAAGAGAGAAAGCAACCACCATCCGAAGCCCGAACGCCACTTGCCTTGTGCCAAACCAGCGTTGACCAGGGCGAGAGTGAAATAGAGAGCACCCGCAAGATCATTGTTGCTCACCGTATTAAGCATGTCGGGGATTCTGTCATATAGACCCATTTCGCTTGGCCCCCAACGTGAGCCCCTCTGTACAGCAAGGGCCGTCATGCGCGACCGTGCTCGATGGGCCGGGGCTGAGGCACGAAGCCCCGGCCCTCCGATCGCCCGTAACCCCGTGTGGTGGTCGACCGCAGCGCGATTGTCGACCTGTACCGGTGTGATGGCCGACCCAAAACTCGGCCACAGCGGCGGGAGACGGTCGGAGATTAATCCGTCGACGTCGGTTCTGCACCGTCATAGGCTGCATGGGCCGTCGCAGGCAAAGGCGAATGGGAAAGATCGTATCAGCTTGCTGACTCCCTTCACGGGGATGAGCCGGTTCGAGTCCGGTAGCCTGCGGCGGCTTCTGCATGGCTGGGCGTAAGGTGCCCCTCGATGCGGGTCAAACCATCCCTGGTCCGGGAACCACCCGATACACCGACCCAGGGGGTAGGCCCAGACCCACAGGTGAGTGATCTCGGCTGGTAAGCGGGGAGGCTCGGGCGGCAAGCCGCTGTAGGCTTGGTCGAGCGCATGATAGGCAGGCCAGGGCGTGGTGAAGGTCAAGCCTACAAAAGCGTGCCGCTCGTCAGCTTCAGTCGCCGCAAGCTTCAGACGTACATCTGCTCGACTCTCATCGCTGAGAAACGACGCTACGTATTCACCAAAGGATGCCCAGTCCAACTCTGCTGGTCCACCGGCCCCGCCAGCACCAATGTGAATGAGGTGATCTCAACGAAATAATTCGGATGATTGGGATTTCTTGGACGCTGCTGGTGGCGTACCGGGCCTTTCGGGAGGAGTCGCCGAAGGCCGGAAACAGGCGTGGAGCCCCCGGTAGAAGAGCTCTCACCACAAGAAATCTCACCAGCCGTAAGGCTCCACGTGATTGCTCATCGTGCCACGCTGGACGTCTCCCGCGCACTCGTTCACTACGTCGCACGACTCCTGCAGGAAGAGCGCCGACTGCGCAGCACCCCAAAAGACAGCCGCGCCTTGACCCCGTTCCGGCAGGCGGTCATGGTGCTGCGCTGGTTCCGCGGCGAGCGCGACATCCCCAAGCTTGGCCGCGATCACCGCGTCTCCCGGGCCACCGCCTACCGCTACATTCACGAGGGCATCGAGGTTCTAGCAGCTCAGGAACCGGATCTGCCCGAAGCTCTCGACCGCGCACAGGCCGACGGGCTGGCGTATGTGATCCTGGACGGCACTCTGATCCCGATCGACCGGTGCGCCGAGCAGGCCATCAGTGTCAAGGGCGAGCCCATCGACGTGTGGTACTCGGGCAAGGCCCACCAGCACGCCGGCAACCTGCAGGCACTGTCGACGCCGGGCGGGCTGCCTTGTGGATCGCCGAGGTCGAGCTGTCCGCCGCCCGTACGCACGTCTTGGGCGCGCTGTACGCCGCTGCCGCCCGTGGCCTGCCCACCCTCGCCGACAGCGGCTACGACGGCGCCGGCATCCACACGCCGATCAAACAACCCTCCGACAATCAAATGCTCAGCCCGGACAACCGCACCTACAACCGGCTCCTACGAGCCCTGCGCCGCCTCGGCGAACGCGGATTCGCCCTGCTCAAAGGCCGCTGGCGGACCCTCCAGCACATCACCATCAGCCCCGCCAGAATCGGCGACATCGCCCGCGCGGCGCTTGTCCTCACTCATTTCGAGCACGACTACCTACCGGCAATTCGCTGAGATCACGTCACTGAACGTCAGCGTCAACACGACGCCAACACCGAGGCCTATACTCGCCGTAAGCGCCCAGGGGATCGGACGCTCTCCTTCAAAATACGAATTGGCCGACAACAGAACGAACATGGCGAATCCACCGGCCGATCCTCATACCGCGCCCCACAGAAGTGGATGACGAGCACCGACCACCCCGGCTTCCCCGAGTCATCACCTATCAGCCGACGTATCAAGCCCGCGTTATCGTGACCGCCACCCGTGCTGGAGTCCTTCCCGGCCGGTTGACGATCTGGGATCGTGGATTCAATGCTCCATCACGTATAGGTAGAGCGCACGCTTTGCGGTCAAATATCCGATGGATGGACATCAGGCGACAACAGCCATCCATGCTCTCATTCAGATGATTTGTGATCTTTGACGCCGCGCCCCTTCGCAGCGCCACGCCCCCACTCAGAGGCGATTAATAAAGCAGCCACCAGAGCTGTCGGAACGAGGCCTCTCACGAGCCCCGTCGCCCACGACTGTTGATCTCCAAAGACCGCGTTACCCACTGCGCCCACATATACGAGACCACAGCAACCCACGGCGATCACCCTGCTCTTGGTCCATGCCAGCCATCTCATCGCCATCTCCTCGATTCTCCTGCACCGGATGGCGCAGCATTCGTACACGCGGGGTGCACCCACAGCCATGGGCGCACCCCGCGAAGCTATACGACCCTACCTATTTTTTCGCGCGTTGGACACTGTAAATACCGGAAACGATGTAACCGATCAGGGCGCTGGCGATAATCGCAGCCTGCCTGCCCGCCCTTGTACCCAATATCCAGCGGACGGCCTTAGCGATCACTTGCCCCAGCCGCACTGCTAGAGACTGGATCACTTTAACGAACTTCTTGCCTACGGGGCTCCTCAGGAACTTGTCGACGCCGGCCGCGATGCCCCACGCCTTGGTGAAGCTCCAGAACACCTTTGACCACATAGTGTTCCAGTTGAAGTTCTTGTCCCAGAGAGATTCTACCCAGTAGCCGATCGCCGTTCCCGCGGCTGCGGCACCGAGTTGGCACAAGACGATACCGACGCCGCCTGTGACCCCACCACACCCGGCCAGGATCAGCCCTTCGACGGCGAACTGGGCGACCGCGACGGTACCTTCACAGGCCCATGCCTTCCACCCGCCCGGACATCTCCCATCGAGATCCCGACAGTTGATGGGGTCGGCATTGCAATAGTCATAGGCGTTGGCGCTGCCACCGACGACGGGATCGACCTGCAAGAAACGGCCGGTGGTGGGATTATAGAGCCGGACGCCCATGAGAACGATGCCAGCGAGTGAGTCGATGGAGCGCTGCGCATTGCCGAGCCAGCCGTATCTGTTCGGGGACGTGATGTTTTCGGCACGCGGTATGCCGAATTCGGTCTGTTCGAAATACGAGCTGATTCCGGTTGCGGTGTTGCTGTTGCTCGCCGTGGCGACGACATGACCGTGGAGATCGGCGAGCTGAAGAGTGACCGTACCGTCGCTTGACTGCGTGGCCGCCATGCCGTCGAAGGCGGTGACGTTACGGGTCCACGTGCCATTGACTTCGGCGATCCAGGCGGGCGAGTCGCCACCCGACGTGTAGTGGTTGGTCATGGTGCCGGACACCAGTCCACCGCTGCTGGTCATCGCGCGGATACGGCCCAGGGGATCAAGGGTGAACTCCCGGGTGAGCAGACCTTGGGTGAGGGAGGCCACCATGTCATTGGCGTGGTAAGCCACCTCCAGGTCGACACCCCCAGAAGCGTGGACGGCCGGAACAACGGTCGTGCGGCCGAACGCGTCGTAGGTGTAGCCGGTGTTGGTGGCGCGGTCCGCGGTATCGAAAGAGGAGGTCTGGGTGACGGGAGTGGTGCTGGTACTGCACGCCCCACCTGCCGCAGCTGGATAGGCGGACTGGCTGGTGCGGTTGGTGTTGAGGTTGTAGCCGTACAGGCGGGTAGTGCACGACCCGGCGTAGCTGTCGGCGACAGCGGTCAGACGTCCGGCGGCGTCGTAAGCGTACGTCTGATTGCTTCCGCCGGGAACGGATTGCGAGACGACGCGGCCGTCAGTATCGGAGGTTGCGGCAAACTCGAGCCACGTGCTACCGCTCTTGGTATAGGTCAGCAGGAACGGCTTGCCGACGTTATCGAACCGCCAGGACGCGGTGAGCCCGCCCGGATGGCTCTGGGTGCGCAGTTGACCGTCGGCGTCGAAGGCCGCGCCGAACGTGCCCGGGGTGCCGGTGCTGACGCTGGTCACCAAGCCACGCCGTTCGGCCTGCCCGGCGGCGTCGGTTCCGTCGTAAGCGTAGGTGTATGTGCCTTTGCCGTCATTCAGCGTGGCCACACGGCCTGAGATGTCGTAGGTGGTGATCGACGAGTTACCGTCGGCGTCAGTGGTGGAGGTGACGCGGCCTAGAGCGTCGTAGCCGGTGGTGACGGTGGCTCCGCCCATACTCGACATAGTCGGCAAACCTGTGGACGCGTTGTAGGCGAAGGTGACGTCCGGAACCGCGGTGCCACCGGCGGAGGCGGGAGTCACCGTCAACGCGTGGCTGCTTGGGCGGCCGGCGGTGTCGAAGGAGACGGTGGTGGTACGGGTGACCGTGCCCGAGGTTTCGGTGACGGTGGCCTTCTGGCCGTAGTAGCCATAGGTGATCGTGGCGGTGGGGATCGTCTGCCCGCCGGGTTGGGCTGCAGGGGCGGTGCGGCAGGGCAGGGTGGCCCATTGTGGTTTGTTGCCGCAAGCGGACACTGACGGGTGAGTTCCGGCGGTGTAGTAACTGGTAATGGTGGTCCCGGCGTCAGAGCCGTTGGACGCGGGCATGCGGCGTTCGATATCGCGGCCTGCCGCGTCGAACCGAGTGCGTTGGACGATGTCCGTACCGCCGGGCATGACCGTGGTCTGCGTGGTCGGGGCGAACAACTCCCAGCCGGATGTGTCTCCGGACACGATCGGGTTGTAGCCGATCTTGGTGGTTCGTATGTCGGCGGTCCCGGGGGCGGCTGTGCCGCCCACCACTACCGGCTGCACCGTTGTGGTGGTCACCAAGTGATATTTGATGTTGGGGTCGGGCTTGCCCTCGTCGTACGTGTTGGTGGTCCGCTGCCGGGCCGAAACGAGGGCTCCGGACGCCAGCTTCACCTGATGGGTGGGACCATCCTGAGCCAGCAGATCACCGTCATCGTTGTAGGTCGCCGTAGTGGACAGCAGGTCGGCGCGGGCGGCCGAGCTGGTGAGGCCGCGGACGTAGGGGTCGGTGTCGGCGGTGGGGGTCAGGGCCTGGAGGCGGTTTCCTGGGGTGAGTTCCCAAATGGTGTTGCCGTTGTCGTCGTAGCGGGTGGTGGAGATCTGCCACGCGCCGGCTCCGTAGGCCGCGGTGTTGACGGCGCGACCGTTGACGTCGACGTAGATGAGCTGGCTGTACTCCCAGTCGGCGGCGGCGGGCTGGTACGCGCCGCTGCCCGCGCGGGCCGGGACGCGCCAGGCGGGAAAGACGGCGGCGCCGACGCGCGGCAGGTCCACCGACTGGCCCCATGTCGCGGAGGTGGCGCCGGTCAGGTCGATCGGGGAGTTGATCGGGACGCCGTAGGCGACGGCCTGGGTGAGGTCGTTGGCGCCGGCCTCTCGCTGGACGTGGGCCAGGCGGCCGGAGGTGTCGTACTCGACGCGCCATGGGTTGAGGCCGGGCGGGGTGAGCTGGGAGATCCTGCCCTGGGCGTTGTACTCGTAAGTGGTGGCCAGGTTGGTGCGTGGGTCGGTTGCGGTGCGCAGGTGACCCGTGGCGTCGTAGGAGTACGTGGCGACCGTGGTGGTCTTCATCGCCGAGGTGGCGGGGTCGTAGGCCGTATAGCTGATCGACTTGGCCTGGCCAGCGTAGTCGCCCCAGCCGGACGTCACACCCGTGGCGGTCGTGGTCGTGGCGTAGGTGACGTCCAGGGAGCGGCAGCCCGCGACCAGCGTGGTGCAGGTGACGCCGGAGGGGACGGGAGCGAGCATCCGGGTGACGCGGCCCTGGCCATCGCGCGTGTAAGCCGTGGTGTTCTCGCTGCCGGGTTCGTCGATGGAGCTGACGCCCCACTTGCCGCCCGCCAGGGTGAAGACCGTCTTGACGCCCTCAGCGTCGGTGTGGGTGAACTGCGTGGCCGAGTCCTTGACCACCTGGGAACCGTCGCTGGTGTCGCTGACGCCGGCGAAGGTGCCGCCAGCCTGGACGGAGTAGTTGAGCTGGGAGCCGTCCGCGCCGGTGAAGACCACGTATCCCTGCGCGGAATGATCCTCGAACGTCATGCCGGACACCGACGAGGCGCCGCCCGGGAAGGAGGCGGACCAGCCGGGTCCGAACACCCCGTTGGCGCCAGAAGCCGTCGCGGGCGCCAGGGTGGTGTGACCACGGCCGACCGACAGCCCGAAGGCGTTGACGTCGCTGGCGCTGATCGAGTAGTCGCCGGTGAGCAGGGACACGGTGCCGGGGCCGAGCTGCGAGGTGGCGTAGGAGGCGCCGAAGGCGGTGGCCTCCAAGGTGATGGTCACCGGGTCGGAGCAGCTCTCCATCGTGCCCGTCGTGAAGCAGGCCCGTAGCTGTAAGGGGCCGTCGCCGCGGGAGGCGGCGGTCATGGTGGCGGCCACGTCCCAGGTCAGGTCGGCGAACGGCTGGGCGGTGTTGGCGCGGGTCTGCGGCCAGGCGGAGATCGGGGTGCCCGAGCCGGGGACGGTGACGTGGGCGGTCGGGATGGTCGTCCAAGTGCCGGTGGCGCTGACGTCGGCGCGGTACTCGTAGCGCACGCCGGTGCGGCCGGGTTCGGCACGCGCGGCCAGGGTGACGGCGGCCTGTGTTCGGTCCTCGTTCAGGGGCTTGGCCACGTCGCCGACGCCGACGCCGAAGGTGTAGGACGCCGTGGTGCTACTGTTGCCGGCGGCGTCGCGGGCCTTGACGTAGAGGGTGTGCCAGCCGTTGGCCGGGTCGATGGTGATCGTCTGAGGGTTGCCGGCGGTGGTGGGTTTGCTCTCCGTGGCGGCCGGGTCGTCCAGGTCCCAGGCGTACTCGACCGCGTCGTTCGCCGTCGTGTCGACGGTGCAGCCGACCGGAGCGGCCTGCTTGGCCGACCATACGCCGGAGGCGTAGGAGGCGCAGGTGATGGTGGGCGTGGCGGGGGCGGTGGCGTCCACGGCCAGGGACTGCCAGCCCGACCAGGCCGAGTAGGTGGTGCCGTCGTAGACGCGGGCTCGCCAGCGCACCTTCCAGCCGTCGGTCAGGGTGCTCGCCGGGACGGTCACCGAACCGGTCGTCCCGGCCTGCACGCCGGTGGCCGAGCCGGACCAGATCAATCCGGTGCCCTGGGCCGGGACGACCGGGTCGTGCTCGACCTGGAACTCACCGGTGAGCACGCCGCCGTCGGCGTCGTTGAGCTGCGCCTTCAGGCTCGGGGTACGCGAGGAGGTCTGGGATCCGGCCGACGGCGAGACCGAAAGGGCCCCGAGGGTGGGCGGGGTGGTGTAGGTGATCACCAGCTTGGGCGGGCTGTTGAACTCGATCGTCTCGTCGGAGGAGGTGAACACACGGTAGTTCGCGGTCGCGGTCTCCGAGGCGGCGCGCAGCACCAGGCCGTGGTTGGCGGCGCCGCCGGCCCACGCCTGGACGATCCCGGTGACGTTCCACTTCATGTAGCCGCTACCGCACACCCCGGCCTGGGAGCCCTCGGTGCTGGTGACGGCGCCCGTGGTGGTGTTGGTCGGCTGGGGGGACCAGTCGATGAGCGAGCCGTCCCAGGCGCTGGTCACCTGCCGGACCTGGATGCCCGCACCGACCGTGGGGCCGCAGGAGGGGGCGTCCACGTTGCGCAGCACGAGCTGGGCGGCGGTGATCACCGAGGGCAGGCCGGTGGTGTCGAACCGCAGGTAGGCGCGATCCTTGTCGCCGGTGGCCTCGGTGCCGGCCTTCATGAACTCGCCGGCGGAGTTGTTGTCGTCCACGAAGATGCTGCTGACATCAGTGTCGTCGTTGAGGGGCAGCAGCACGGTCGGGTCGACGGTGACCGGGTACTTGGTGGCCGGGTCGGCGAGGAACGCCGGATCGGGGCGCAGCACCAGCGCCTGGCCGCCGTCCTTGCCCTCCACCGTTCCGGTGATCTTGCCCAGGCGGCCTCGGTCACCCCGGCGCCCGTGAGTCGCGGCGACCTTGCCGGACGTTGCCGCCTCCCACATCGCGGGCGCGGCCGCGGCGGCGACCAGTTTCTTCTTCCCCCCGGTCAACTCCAGGCGGCCGTCCGCGGTGGTGCCCACGGCCAGCCCCTCGGTCCTGAGGGGGACCTTGAACTCCACGGGCCCGCGCGGACGCTCCCGCAGCACGATGTCGAATCGCATGCCCGTGGGCAGGGCGGTGACGACCAGGTCCCCGCCCGGCCCGGCGACCCCGGTGTAGGTGGCCGTGTTGTCCTTGATGGCCGGCTTGGGCAACTCAGACGGCCAGGACAACGCCAGGGACTTGCCCGGCTCCCGGGTCATCTTCGCGAACGGCGTCCGCCCTCCGGCGGAGAACTCCAAGTCCGGCTTCACGGCTCTGGCCTTCAGGACGCTGTTCCCCGCGTCGAAGAGCCGGGGATCCACCGGTGCCCAGCGGCCGTTCTTCTGGACCCGGGCCACACCACTAACGGTCTCGGCGGTGAAGGTTCCGTCCCCGTTGGCGTAGGTCTGGCTGGACTCGGTGGTCTCGCCGGTGATCAGGACGCGACTGCCCTGCAGGCGCGCCGCGAGCGCCGCCGAGACGCGGTCGGGACGTTCGGTGACGCGCTCAGGGACGGCGGCCCGCTTGGCGGCGGGCGGGACCGTCGTGGCGGATGCCGTGGGAACGCCTGGCAGGCTGGAAACGCCTACGGCCAGGGTCAGCGCCGCCACACCGGCTTTCAGGCGGGTCCTTCTTCTGGGCGGTGGCGCCGCCTGCGGGGGTTTCATGGACAGTGAGGCCACGTTTACTCCACGTGTTGCGACTAGTGGATGTACACGTGGAAGGTACGAAATGCACGGCATATTCGCGGCATACGCGCGGCACATCGAAAATGTACCGCGCGTATTGAACCGATCTTGTCACGGTTCACAGGAAGTTTTAAGGTAGCGGGGTCAGTGGCAGGGCCCCGGCGAGTTTGTGATTTGGTCAGCTTGATTCCCTCACTTCCATCTTGAACAGATTGAGGGTGCGTCGGTGGCTGTAGACGTGGTGG
>NZ_JBICTU010000042.1:0-47382 GCF_043197795.1 Sphaerisporangium sp. NPDC049003 | reverse complement strand
AGGTTCTTCTTGGTCGATGAACCCTTTACCGGAGACCTCTCTGCTTGTCCGGGCGCGACACGCCGTCACTCAGCCGACTTCGAAACAGGGCCTAGCCGCCCGGCGACGGGAACGGGCGGGCCGGTCAGCGCCTCCACGGCGACCGGCCCGCCCGGGACGGGCACGCGCGTGGACGGCGGAACGGCGTACGGCGAGCGGCCGGCACGCGAAGGCCGGGGCATGGAGCGGCATACGGGACGAGGCCCGGTATCGGGCGATGTGCGAAAGCGGACCGGGCACGCCGAAGACTCGAACGCCGGCCGTGAGGCAGAGAGGCACTTCCCCCTCACGGCATGCGGCGTCCGAGCCGGACGAGATCACGCGGTTGCCGTGGCTCCGTTCGAGAGGCGTCACCTCCTCCTGGCCGATCACGGTCTTATGGGAGCGCTCCCATGCGCAAATCCGGACATTACCCCGGCGGCCGCGCGAACCGAAGCGCGTGCCTGATCGACAAGGGGCGGACGCAGGGAGAGCGCAGCTCACAGGCCCCCGGCCCGGCACGGCGGATGAAACTTTCGCCACCCCGCCGCGCGGCGAGCACCCGGCCGAGGCGGTTCTCCCGGGCGCAACGGGAGGACCTAGACGCCGACCGCGTCCAGCTCGTTGTGGCCGGGCGCGAGCGTGTCACCCGGGCCGCGCGAGCGCATGAGGAAGACCACCCGAAGGGTCGCGATCCACACGAGAGCGGCCCCGAGCACGTGCGCCCCGACGAGGATCGCGGGCACGGCGAGGAAGTACTGCACGTAGCCGATGACGCCCTGGGCCAGCTCGACGCCCAGCAGGACCAGCGCGCCACGCCGGGCACGGCCGGGGGAGTCGGTGACGTGCAGGGCGAACAGCAGCGCGAACGTCAGCCCGAGAACGATCCAGACGGCGTCCGCGTGGATCTGGACCACGGTCTGGATGTCGAAGTCGAACCGCGAGGCCGCCTCGTCACCCGAGTGCGGCCCGGTTCCCGTGACCACCACACCCGCGACCACCAGCACGAACACGGCGGCCACCAGGACGAAGCCCAGCGTGCGGATGTCGCGGTGGACCAGCCTCCTGGGCGGGGCGTCGCCCTCGCCCGAGCGGGCGTAGAGCGCGAGCGCCGCGAGGATCATGCCGATGGAGACCAGGAAGTGGACGCTGACCGTGACCGGGTTCAGCAGGCTCCGCACGACCAGGCCGCCCCACAGCCCCTGGACGGCGACGCCGATCGGCTGGATCCAGGCCAGGCGCACCAGGCTGGAGCGGCGGGGCGTGACGCGGAGCACGGCGACCACGCAGGCGACGGCGACGGCGAGCACCAGGAAGGTCAGCAGCCGGTTGCCGAACTCGATCGCCATGTTCACCGGCGCGTGCGCGTCGTGGGCGGCGGGCACGAAGCTGCCGGGGGTGCACTGGGGCCAGGTCGGGCAGCCGAGCCCCGAGCCCGTGAGCCGTACGGCCGCGCCGGTCACGGTGATGCCCGCGTTGACGACCACACTGGCCAGCGCCCACCGCCTGACGGTGAACGGGGTCGGGGACCACGCGGAGTGGAAGAGGTCGAGCGCGCGGCTCCTGAGCTGGTCGAGGAAGGCGCGCGGCCGCGTTTCCCCTGCGCGGCTCCGGGGCTGGTCTGCTGCGGTCACGGCACACATCGTAGGCGGCCGTACCGTCGCCCCGGTCCGTAGCCCTCCGCTCCGGTGCGGTTGTGACACCGGAGGCGGGTATGGCACCGGAATGGCGGAAACCGGGATTGATTGCCGCTTTGAATATGTGACATATTACTGACTGGCCGAGGGGACGCGCGTGGGGGTGAGAATGGCCGACGTCGTGGTGGTCGGGGCGGGCGTCGTCGGGGCGGCGTGCGCGTACTACGCCGCCAAGGCGGGCCTGACCGTCACCGTGGTCGACCGCGGAGGGGTCGCGGCGGGCACGACCGGAGCGGGCGAGGGCAACATCCTGGTCTCCGACAAGGAGCCCGGTCCCGAGCTGAAGCTGGCCCTGCTGTCCAACACCCTCTGGCGCGAGCTGGCGGCCCTCGGCGGCTTCGAGTTCGAGGCGAAGGGCGGCCTGGTCGTCGCCGAGACCGCCGAGGTGCTGGAAGCCCTCACCGCGCTCGCCGGGGAACAGGCCGGCCGGGGAGTCGAGCACCTGCCCGTGGCCCCCGGCGAGCTGCCGGGGTACGAGCCCCACCTCACGCGCGACCTTGCCGGCGCGGTCTTCTACCCGCAGGACGCCCAGGTGCAGCCGATGCTCGCCGCCGCCAGGCTCCTCCAGCACGCTCCCGGGGTCGTCCTGCGCACGGGGGTGACGGTCACCGGCTTCCTACGCGACGGCGACCGGGTGACCGGCGTCCGTACAAGTGACGGGGACATCCCGGCGGGGGCCGTGGTGAACGCCGCGGGCACCTGGAGCGGCGAACTGGCCGCGCTCGCCGGCCTCGGCCTGCCGATCCTGCCGCGCCGGGGCTTCATCCTGGTCACCGAGCCCATCTCCGGACGATTCGGCGTGCCGCTCGTCAGGCACAAGGTCTACACCGCCGCCTACGTCACCGACGTGGCGAGCGACTCCGCCGGCCTCTCGACCAGCGCGGTGATCGAGGGAACGCCCTCCGGCACGGTGCTCATCGGCGCGAGCCGCGAGCGGGTGGGCTTCGACCGCACGATGTCGATCCCGGTGATCGAGGCGCTGGCCCGCCAGGCCGTCGCGCTCTTCCCCGTGCTGGCCGACCGCCGGGTGATCAGGGCCTACTGCGGGTTCCGGCCCTACTGCCCCGACCACCTTCCCGTGATCGGCGCGGACCCCCGCGCGCCCGGCCTGTACCACGCTTGCGGGCACGAGGGGGCGGGCATCGGCCTCGCCCCGGCCACCGGCCACCTGATCGCCGGGCTGCTCGCGGGCGCGACCCCCGAGCTGGACCTGAGCCCCTTCCGCCCGGAAAGGTTCGCCGCGTGAATCCCTCGCCAGAGCGACCTCCCGCCACCACCCCGTCCGCCAAACCCCAGGAGAGGCCCCCGCACGCCGGTCACCTCGTGGGGGCGCGGCCCGAGCCGGGCTTCGAGATCAACGTGGACGGCCGTCCCGTCACGGCGGTGCCGGGCCAGACGATCGGCGCCGTCCTTTACGCCGGCGGCATCAGATCGTGGCGTACGACCCGGATGGGCGGGCGGCCCCGTGGCCTGTTCTGCGGCATCGGCGTGTGCTTCGACTGCCTGGTCACCGTCAACGGCGAGGCGTCCCTGCGCGCCTGCCAGACCGAGGCGCGCCCCGGAGACGAGGTCACGACCGGATGAGCGACGACATGAGCGCGCACCCGACGGCGGACAGGATCGGCGTCCCGCCGGGCACGGAAGTGAGGCCGCGATGAAGGATCTCGCCGTCGTCGGGGCCGGGCCCGCCGGGATGGCGGCGGCCGTCGCCGCCTCACGGGCCGGGCTGAGCGTCGTGCTGATCGACTCGGGAGCGCGGCTCGGCGGCCAGTACTACCGGCACCCGCCCGAGGGGTTCCGCGCCCGCAGGCCGGGGGCGCTGCACCACGGGTTCGCGCGGTTCACCCGGCTCGCGGACGCCCTCGGGGAGCACGACGGCGTGGAGCTCCGGCTCCTGCACCGCGTCTGGGCCGTCGTCGCGGAACGGGAAGGGGACGGCAGAGTGGCCGTGCACTGCCTGGCAGGGGCCAGGGACGAGCGGCGCGAGACCGTCCTCGCCCGGCGCCTGGTCATCGCGACCGGCGCGCACGACCGGCCGCTCCCGTTCCCCGGCTGGGACCTTCCCGGAGTGTTCACGGCCGGGGGCGCGCAGGCGCTGCTCAAGGGCGACCTCGTGGTGGCCGGGCGCAGGGTCGTCGTCGCGGGCACCGGGCCCTTCCTGCTTCCCGTCGCGGCCGGGCTGGCCGGCGCGGGCGCGCACGTCGCCGGGGTCTTCGAGGCCAACGGGAGATTCGGCCTCGCGCCCGCCCTGATCACCCACCTGGGCAAGCTGGCGGAGGGCGCCGGGTACGGCCTCCGCCTGGCCAGGCACCGGGTCCCGTACCTGGGCGGCCACGCCGTGGTCGCCGCGCACGGGCGGGACGAGCTGACGCACGTCACCGTGGCCGAGCTCGACCGCGACTGGGTCCCCGGGAGGCTCCGGACGATCGCGTGCGACGCGCTGGCCGTCGGGTACGGCTTCGTCCCGCAGATCGAGCTCGCCACGCAGCTCGGCTGCGCCACCGGGACGGATCGGGACGGCGGCCCGGTCGTCACCGTGGACGAGGGGATGCGCACCACCGTGCCCGGCGTCTACGCGGCGGGTGAGCCGACCGGTGTCGGCGGAGCCGGGCTGGCGGAGGCCGAGGGCTGGATCGCCGGACGTACGGCCGCCGCCGACCTCGGCCGCCCGGTGCCCCCGGCGCCCGGCCTGGCGAGGAAACGGGCCAGGCTCGCCGCGTTCGGCAGGGCCCTCCAGAGCGCCTACCCCGTACGGGACGGCTGGAAGGGCTGGCTGCGCGACGACACGCTGATCTGCCGCTGCGAGGAGGTTCCTTACGCGCGGATCAAGGAGGCGCGGGAACTCGGCGCCGTGGACGCCCGCTCGATGAAACTGCTGGCCCGCCCGGGGATGGGCTGGTGCCAGGGCCGCGTATGCGGCTACGCCGTGGCGTGCCTGGCGGGCGAGGCCCCGGCGCCGCCACGCCGGCCGATCGCGCAGCCCGTACGACTCGGCGATCTAGCAGGAGACCCAGGAGGAGAGGACCCCCGATGACAACTCGTGAGAAGCCCTGGCATGGAGTGATGGTGGCGACGGCGCTGCCGTTGCGCGAGGACCTGAGCGTCGACGAGGAGGGATACGCCGCGCACTGCCGCTGGCTGGTCGAGCAGGGATGCGACGGCGTGGTGCCCAACGGCTCGCTCGGCGAGTACCAGACGCTCACCCCGCAGGAGCGCGCCCGCGTCGTGGAGACGGCCGTCGCGGCGGTCGGCGGGGACCGCGTGATGCCGGGCGTGGCGGCGTACGGCGCGGCCGAGTCCCGCCGCTGGGCCGAGCAGGCGCGGGACGCGGGCTGCCAGGTCGTGATGCTGCTCCCGCCGAACGCCTACCGCGCCGACGAGCGCGCCGTGCTCGCGCACTACCGCGAGGTCGCCAAGGTGGGGCTGCCCATCGTGGCGTACAACAACCCGTACGACACCAAGGTCGACCTCGTCCCCTCGCTGCTGGCGAAGCTACACGGCGAGGGGCTGATCGCCGGGGTCAAGGAGTTCACGGGGGACGTGCGGCGGGCGTACGAGATCGCGGAGCTGGCGCCCGGCCTGGACGTGCTGATCGGCTCGGACGACGTGGCGCTTGAGCTGGCCGTCGCCGGAGCGGTGGGCTGGGTCTCCGGGTTCACGAACGCGCTTCCCGCCTCGTGCGTGGCCCTGTTCCGCGCGGCAGTGGAGGGGGACGTGGCCGGCGCGCTGCCGCTGTACCGTACGCTGCACCCGCTGCTGCGCTGGGACGCCAAGATCGAGTTCGTGCAGGCCATCAAACTGTCGATGGACCTCGCCGGCCGGTACGGCGGCCCGTGCCGGCACCCGCGCGTGCCGCTGACCCCCGAGCACGAGGCCTCGGTCCGCGCGGCCACCGAGAAGGCGCTGGCCGAAGGATTGCGGTGAGGTGACGGTGAGGACCAAGAAGATCTTCCACGTGGTCGACTCGCACACCGAGGGGATGCCCACGCGGGTCGTCACCGGCGGAGTCGGCGTCATCCCCGGCGCGAGCATGGCCGAGCGCAGGGAGTACTTCCTGGCCAACCTCGACCACATCCGCAAGCTGCTGATGTTCGAGCCGCACGGTCACTCGGCGATGAGCGGCGCGATCCTGCAGCCCCCGGCCCGCCCGGACGCCGACTTCGGCGTGCTCTACATCGAGGTGTCGGGCTGCCTGCCGATGTGCGGCCACGGCACCATCGGGGTGGCGACGGTCCTGGTGGAGACCGGCATGGTCGAGGTCGTCGAGCCCGTCACGACAGTACGGCTCGACACGCCCGCCGGCCTGGTGGTCGCCTCGGTGCGGGTGGAGGACGGCGCGGCCAGGTCGGTGACGATCCAGAACGTGCCCTCCTTCAGCGCCGGGCTCGACCGCACGGTCAAGGTGCCGGGCCTCGGCGAGGTGACCTACGACCTGGCGTACGGCGGCAACTTCTACGCCATCCTGCCGATCGAGTCGGTCGGGCTGGCGTTCGACCGCTCGCAGGGCCAGCGGATCCTCGACGCGGGCCTCGCGATCTCGGCGGCGATCAACGAGGCGGACGAGCCTGTCCACCCGCTCGACCCGGGGATCCGGGGCTGCCACCACGTCCAGTTCGTCGCCCCCGGTTCGGACGCCCGGCTGTCGCGGCACGCCATGGCCATCCACCCCGGATGGTTCGACCGCTCGCCCTGCGGCACCGGGACCAGCGCCCGCATGGCGCAGCTCCACGCGAGGGGCGAGCTGGAGCTGGGGGAGGACTTCGTCAACGAGTCGTTCATCGGCACCCGGTTCACCGGGCGGCTGGTCGAGCGGGCGGAGGTCGCCGGACGGGCGGCGGTGATCCCGACGATCACGGGCAGGGCCTGGGTGACGGGCACGGCGCAGCACTTCCTCGACCCCACCGACCCTTTCCCCGAGGGGTTTCTCCTGTGATCCACTAAATCCATGACATGGACTATGGTTCCATGTAGCGGGATATCTGACTGTTCGAGAGGGATTCAGCGATGAGCGTTGTCGAGAGCCGGTCTCCCCAGAACCCGGCCGACGTGGTCGCGAGCGTCACGGCCGCCGGGGCGGAGGGCGTCGCGGACGCGGTGCGCCGGGCGCGGGCCGCCCAGGGGCGGTGGGCCGGGGCGAACGCCGCGCGGCGCGCGACCGCGCTGGCCGAGGCCGCCGAGGCGGTGGCCGCCTCGGCCGGCGAACTGGGCGCGCTCATCGTCCGCGAGGTCGGCAAGCCGGTCACCGAGGCGACCGGCGAGGTGGCGCGGTCGGTCGCGATCCTGCGCTACTACTCCCAGCAGGTCTTCGACCCGATCGGCGCCATGCACGAGCCCTCGGGCGCCGGGCTCGCCTACACCCGAAGGCGCCCGCGCGGCGTGGCCGGGCTCATCACCCCGTGGAACTTCCCGCTGGCCATCCCCCTGTGGAAGGCCGCGCCCGCCCTCGCCTTCGGCAACGCCGTCGTGCTCAAGCCCGCCCCGCAGGCGCTCGCCTGCGCGCTGCGCCTGGCCGAACTGCTGGGCCTGCCCGAGGATCTGTTCCAGGTCGTCCCCGGCGACGCCGAGGAGGGCGCGGCGCTGATCGAGGCGGCCGACGTGGTCTCCTTCACCGGGTCGGCCGCCGTCGGCCGCAAGGTCGCCGTGGCCGCGGCGGGCAGGGGCGTGCAGGTCCAGGCGGAGATGGGCGGGCAGAACGCCGGCATCGTGCTGGACGACGCCAACCTTCCGGCCGCGGCCGCGCAGATCGCCGCCGCCGCGTTCGGGTACGCCGGGCAGAAGTGCACCGCGACCAAGCGCGTCATCACCGTGGGCAACGCCGGCGAGGTCCGCGAGGCGCTGGTCGCCGCCGTCGCCAAGCTCGGCGTGGGAGACCCGGCCGACCCCGGTACGGCCGTGGGGCCCCTGATCGACCAGGCCGCCCGCGACCGCGTGGTGTCGGCGGCGGCCGGGGGACGGGTGCTCACCGGCGGTGAGGCGCTCGACCGGGACGGGTGGTACGCCGCCCCGACCCTGGTGGACGGCGTCCCGGCCGGCCACGTGCTGGCCTGCGACGAGGTCTTCGGGCCCATCTGCCTGGTGCAGGACGCGGGCTCGGTGGACGAGGCGGTCGCCCTGGCCAACGGCGTGCGCTACGGCCTGGCCTCCGCCGTCTACACGCGCGACCTCGACCGGGCGCTCGACGTCTCGGCGCGGCTGGACACCGGCCTGGTCAAGGTCAACAGCCCGACGAGCGGCGTGGACTTCTACCTGCCGTTCGGCGGCGAGAAGGACTCCAGCCACGGCCCGCGCGAGCAGGGCAAGGCCGCCCAGGAGTTCTACACCTCCACCCACACCGTCGCCCTCGGCCCGGCCGGCGACTAGCCCGGGGGCGTCCCCCGTGCCCGTTCTCACCGCGCGGCACGGGGTTCCCGTCAGAGCCGTACCGGCCTCCTAACGGTCTGATCTCGGACCTTGACGCTGACTATCAGTTTGTGTGCAATGTCACACACCATGCTGAGACGACGCTGTTTCGCGAGGAGATGCACGATGGGCAAAGCGCGTGTAGCCGTGATCTGGTCGCTGGCGACGGCCGTGGGCATGCTGACGGCGGGCTGCGGCCAGGGGCTCCTGGGAGGCGGCTCGGACACCGCCGGGGACGAGGGCCCCATCGCCCTCGGGATGCTGATCCCGCAGTCCGGCAGCGAGGCGGCCATCGGCCCGTACATGCGAAACGCCGCGCAGCTCGCGGTGGACGAGATCAACGGCAAGGGGGGCGTGCTCGGCCGCAAGCTGGAGCTCAAGGTCGCCGACGACGCCTGCGACGCCCAGACGGCCGTCTCCGGCGCCAACAAGCTCGTCACCGAGGGCGTGAAGATCTCGGTGGGCGGCTACTGCTCGGGCGCGACGCTCCCCACCCTGCCCGTCTTCGGCAAGGCGAACATCCCGATGATCATCCCTGCCGCCAACTCGCAGGAACTGGTCGATCAGCACCTCAAGCACGTCTTCCTGATCAACGGCACCGGCACGCAGCAGGCCGCCGCCGCCATGGCGTGGATCACCAAGCAGGGGGCCCAGCGGGTCGCGCTGGTGCACGACAACACCAGTTACTCCAAGGACATCGCCGTCCGCACGCAGGCGCTCCTCGACCAGGCCGGCGGCCCGGAGACCGCGATCCTGGAGGCGGTGACGCCCAAGGAGAGCGACTACAGCGCGAACGTCAACAACATCCTCGCCAAGAAGCCCGACTTCGTCTACTGGACCGGCTACTTCCAGGAGGGCGGCCTGATCACCCGGCAGCTCCGCCAGGCCGGCTACAAGGGCGGCATCATGGTCGGCGACGGCTCGGTGTCGGAGAAGCTCGCGCAGATCGCCGGCCCCGAGGCGGGCGAGGGCGTGTACGCCACGATGACCCAGACCCCCGAGACCCTCCAGGGCGCGGAGACCTGGATCGCCGACTACACCAAGAAGTTCGGCGCGGGCCCCGGCCCGTACTCCAACCAGGCGTACGACGCCGTGCGGCTGGCCGCCGAGGCCGTCAAGCGGGCCGGGTCGACCGACGGCGCGAAGGTCATCACCGCGCTGGAGGGGATCGACGGGTTCCAGATGTTCTCCGGCCCGCTCAAGTTCACCCCCGACCACACCCTGGCGACCGGCGGCTTCCAGATCCTGGTGGTCAAGTCCGGGAAGTTCGCCCTCCAGGACGCGCTCAAGTGACCACGCGCGCCTGCCTCCCGGGGCCCCGAGGAACGACATGTCGCAGCTGATCTGGAACGGGCTGTTCGTCGGCTCGTTCTATGCTCTGGTGGCGCTGGGGTACAGCATGGTCTACGGGATCATGAAGCTGCTCAATTTCGCCCACGGCGACATCTACATGCTCGGCGCCTTCACCGGGTTCGCGATCCTCGGCGCGGTGGGAGGCGTGTCGCCGGGCATGGCGCTGCCGACACTGCTCGGCGTGCTCGTCGTCACGATGGCCGTCACCGGACTGTCGGGCGTCGTGCTCGAACGCGTCGCCTACCGCCCGCTGCGCGGCGCCCCCCGGCTCTCGCTGCTCATCACCGCCGTCGGCGCCTCGTTCGCGCTGGAGTACGGAATGCGCGCCGCCGCCGGGGCCGACCCGCAGGTCTACCCTCTGCGGCTCGGCGGCACCTCCGTCGAGGTGCTGGGCGCGCGGATCACCCTCCAGCAGATCGCGCTCATCATCGTGGCCGTCGCCCTCATGGGCGGGCTGAACGTGCTGGTCACCCGGACCCGCGAGGGCCGGGCCATGCGGGCCATCGCCCTCGACCCGCGTACGAGCGCGCTCATGGGCGTCAACGTGAACGCGGTCATCTCACGGACGTTCTTCCTCGGTTCCGCCCTCGCGGGCGCGGCCGGCGTGATGGCCGGGGCCTACTACGGGAAGATCGACTTCCTGATGGGCTTCCTCATCGGGCTCAAGGCGTTCACCTCGGCGGTCATCGGCGGCATCGGCAACATCCCCGGCACCATGCTGGGCGGCCTGCTGCTCGGGCTGCTGGAATCCTTCGGCACGTACTGGCTCGGCGGCGAGTGGCGCGACGTGTTCGCGTTCGGCGTGCTCATCCTGTTCCTGTCCGTACGGCCGACCGGCCTGCTCGGCGAGCGTGTCACGGAGCGCGTGTGACGGCCCGGAGCCGGACCCGGGCCGGCGCGCTTGGCCGCGCGACCTCGCGGCTCCTCGACAGCAGGTGGGCGGGGCTCGCCGGGCTGGCCGTCGCCGTGCTCGCCCCGTTCGTGATCGCCACGCCGTACGCCCTGTCGGTCATGACCAGCGCGGCCATCTTCGTCATGCTCGCCTCGGGGCTGAACATCGTGGTGGGCTTCTGCGGGCTGCTCGACCTCGGGTACGTCGCCTTCTTCGCCGTCGGCGCGTACACCAGCGGCGTGCTGAGCACCCGGTTCGACCTCCCGCTACTGGCGACCGTGCCCGCCGTCATCGTGGCCACCGTCGTCGCGGGCGTCGTGATCGGCGCCCCCACACTGCGGCTGCGCAGCGACTACCTGGCCATCGTCACGCTGGGCTTCGGCGAGATCATCCGCATCACGGCCAACAACCTGGACGTCACCGGCGGGCCCTCGGGGATCTACGGCATCCCCGGCCTGACCGGCAGCCCGGTCGTCTTCTACTACCTGACCGTGGTGATCGTGTCGATCGCCGTGATCGGGGCCTCCCGGCTCGGCAGGTCCCGGCTCGGGAGGGCATGGCGGTTCGTCCGCGAGGACGAGGACGCCGCCGAGGCCATGGGCGTGCACACCTACAAGGTCAAGCTCGCGGCCTACATCGCGGGCGCGGTCTGGGGCGGGCTGGCCGGAGTGCTCTTCGCCGGGCAGCTCTCGGCGATCTCCCCGGGCAGCTTCACGTTCCTGCAGTCGGCTCTCGTGCTCATGGCCGTGGTGCTGGGCGGCATGGGGTCGACCCCGGGCGTCGTCGTCGGAGCCGTCGTGATCAGCCTGCTCCCCGAGCTGCTGCGCGACTTCGCGGACTACCGGTTCTTCGCCTTCGGCGTGCTGCTGATCGTCGTCATGCTGCTCCGCCCGCAGGGCCTGTGGCCCCACCGCTCCCGGGAGGCCGCCCCATGACTCTGCTGTCGGTCGAGGATCTGAGGCTGTCCTTCGGCGGCCTGCTGGCCATCGACGGTCTGTCCTTCACGGTCGGCGAGGCCGAGATCGTCTCGGTGATCGGGCCGAACGGCGCGGGCAAGACGTCCGCGTTCAACTGCGTGACCGGCTTCTACCGTCCCACCGCCGGGCGCGTCGTCCTGTCGGGCAGACAGATCACCGGCATGCGGCCGTCCAGGATCGCGGGGCTCGGCGTGGCGCGGACGTTCCAGAACCTGCGGCTGTTCGGTGAGATGTCCGTGCTCGACAACGTGCGCGCGGGAGCCCACCTGTGGCTCAGGCAGAACTTCGTCGACGCGCTGCTGCACACCCCGCGCTATCGCCGTACCGAGCGCGAGTGCACCGAGCAGGCCCACCACTGGCTCGACTTCGTCGGCCTGCGCGGCGACCGGTACGGCGAGGCGCGCGCCCTGCCGTACGGCGAGCAGCGCCGGGTGGAGATCGCCCGCGCCCTGGCCCGCAGGCCGCGACTGCTGCTGCTCGACGAGCCGGCGGCCGGGCTCAACCACGGCGAGAAGACCGAGATGCTCGGCCTCGTCCGCCGGATCCGCGAGCTGGGCGTCGCGACCGTACTGATCGAGCACGACATGGGCCTGGTCATGGAGGTGTCCGAGCGTGTGATCGTGCTCAACTTCGGCCGCGAGATCGCCGACGGCCGCCCCGAAGACGTCCGCCGCGACCCCGCCGTCATCGAGGCCTACCTTGGCAAGGACGACGAGCACACCGACACGGACACGGGGACCGAGGCGGGGGGAGGCCACGATGGCGGCGCTTGAGGTCGAGGTGCTCGACGTCCACTACGGCGGGGTGCACGCCCTGCGAGGGATGTCGCTCACCGTCCGGGAAGGCGAGATCGTCGCGCTGCTCGGCAACAACGGAGCCGGGAAGACCACCACGCTCTCCGCCGTGTCCGGCCTCGTCCGCCCGACCTCCGGCAAGATCGTCTTCGACGGCGCGGACGTCACCCGGGCCCGGCCCGAGGCCATCGTCCGCGCCGGGCTGGTGCACGTCCCCGAGGGGCGCCGGGTCTTCAGCACGCTGACGGTGCACGAGAACCTCCAGATCGGCGGATACCTGGTCCGCGACAAGGCCGAGATCCGCAAGCGCGTCGACCGGGTGTACTCTCTGCTGCCGCGCCTGGCCGAGCGGCGGGCGCAGCAGGGCGGCACGCTGTCCGGCGGGGAGCAGCAGATGCTCGCCATCGGCCGGGCCCTGGTCTCCGGGCCACGACTGCTGCTCCTGGACGAGCCGTCGATGGGCCTCGCACCGCTGGTGGTCGCCTCCGTCATGGAGCTGGTCCGCGAGGTGAACGCCGAGGGCGTCTCGGTCCTGCTCGTCGAGCAGAACGCCAAGGCGGCACTCAAGATCGCCCACCGGGGGTACGTGATCGAGAGCGGCGAGTGCGTCCTCGGCGGCTCGGCGTCCGAACTGCGCGGCGACTCCCGCGTCGTCGAGGCCTATCTGGGCGGCGTCTGATGGATGGCAAGACCTGGACCGGCACGACGCGGCGAACCGGTATGGCACCACGGAGTGGCGGGGGCTTGGGCATGGGCGGGGAGATCGAGGTCCGGACGATCGACTACCACACCGGTGGCGAGCCATTTCGTATCGTCACGGCCGGAGTTCCGGAGATTCCCGGCGCCACGGTGCTGGAACGCCGGACGAACGCCTCCGCGCCCGAGATCGACCGCGTGCGGAGGCTGCTCTGCCACGAGCCGCGCGGCCACGCCGACATGTACGGATGCTTCCTCGTACCCCCGGACGACGCGGGCGCGCACCTGGGGGTGCTGTTCTGGCACAAGGACGGCTACTCCACGGCCTGCGGGCACGGCACGATAGCGCTGGGCGTCCACGCGGTGGAGTCCGGCCTGGTCCAGGCCGATCCCGACGGGGACACCGACGTGGTCGTGGACGTGCCCTCCGGGCGTGTCACGGCCCGCGTCCACAGCTCCGGCGGCGTCATCGAGTCGGTGACCTTCCGCAACGCCCCCTCCCACGTCACCGCCCGGAACGTCCAGATATCCGTCCCCACCGCCAGTAGCGAAGTCACGGTCGACATCGCCTACGGCGGGGCGATGTACGCGTCCGTTCCGGCAGGCGCCTTCGGGCTGAGCGTGGAGCCGCGTCACCTGACCGGCCTCATCGCCCTCGGCCGCGCGATCAAGGCGTCGCTCAAGGACCACCCGGCCGCCAGGCATCCTGCCGATGACCGCCTCTCCGGGATCTACGGAGTGATCTTCTACGACGAGATCGGCCCCGGCCGCCAGCGCAACGTCACCGTGTTCGCGGACGGCGAGGTGGACCGATCCCCGTGCGGCTCGGGGACGGCCGCCCGGCTCGCCCTGCTCCACGCCGACGGGTTCACCGGCGAGCTGGTCCACGAGAGCATCACCGGCACCACGTTCACCGGACGGGTCGTCGAGGCGCGCGGTGACACGGTGATCCCGGAGATCACCGGCATGGCGTACCGCACCGGCGTGCACCGGTTCGTCCTCGACCCCCGCGATCCCGTGGGCCCGGGGTTCACGCTCCGATGAGCGCGCTGCCGTACATCGACGGGGACACCCTGAGGCGCCTGGTGCCGATGGAGCATGCCGTGAGGGCGCTGTCCGAGGCGCTCCTCGGCGGCCTCGACCCGGAGGAGTGCCCGCGCCGCCCGGTCGTGGACCTGCCCGCCGGGCAGCTCCTCCTCATGCCCGCCTCGTACGGCCGCCACGCGGGGATCAAGGTGGCGAGCGTCGCCCCGGCGAACCCCGGCAGGGGGCTTCCCCGGATCCAGGGCACCTACCTGCTGTTCGACGGCCCGTCCCTGACGCCCCTGGCCTCCATGGACGGCATCGCGCTCACCTCGCTGCGCACCCCGGCCGTCTCGGCGCTCGCCGCACGGCACCTGGCCCGGCCGGACGCCCGTACGCTCACCGTCTTCGGCACCGGCCCGCAGGCATGGGGCCACGTCGAGGCCCTGCGCGCGGTACGGCCCATCGAGCACGTCACCGTCGTCGCCCGGAACCTGGACGGGGCGCGCGACCTGGCCGCCCACTGTTCCACCCTCGGCCTGACGGCGACGGTGGGCACGGCCGAGGGCGTGGCCGGCGCGGATGTGATCGTTTGCTGCACCAGTGCCCGCGAGCCGCTGTTCCCCGGCGCGCTGGTGGCCGACGGCGCACTCGTCGTCGCGGTCGGCTCCCATGAGCCGGACGCCCGCGAGCTCGACGGCGACCTGATGGCCCGTGCCACCGTCGTGGTCGAGTCCCGTACGTCCGCGCTCGCGGAGGCCGGCGACGTGATCATGGCGATCCGGTCGGGACTGATCGGCGAGGGCCACCTGGCGGGCGGCCTCGCGGAGCTGGTGAACGGGGCCGTCGAGCCGGGCTCCGGGCCTCGCGTGTTCAAGAGTGTGGGGATGGCCTGGGAGGATTTGGTCGTGGCGGCCGCCGCCCATGACGCGTGGGCGGGCCGATGAGCCCAGGAGGGGATGCCGGCATGGCGAGCGGGTCCGAGCGGGGTGGGGCGTGAGCGAGGAGGGCAGGCTCGACCTGCCGGTCATGGCCGGGCGCCAGAGCCTGCGCGAGCAGGTGGCGCAGGCGCTTCGTGACGCGCTGGTCGCCGCCGAGATGCGCCCCGGCGTCGTCTACTCCGCCCCGGTCCTCGCCGCGCAGTTCGGGGTGTCCGCCACCCCGGTGCGCGAGGCGATGCTCGACCTGGCCAAGGAGGGCCTGGTCGAGGCGGTGCCCAACAAGGGGTTCCGGGTCACCGAGCTGTCCGAGCGCGACCTGGACGAGCTCACCGAGATCCGCAGGCTCCTTGAGGTGCCCACCGTGGCCCGGCTGGCCGACGCCTCCCGCGCGGACGACTTCGAGGTGCTCCGGCCGGTCGCCGAGGAGATCGTCTCGGCGGCGGAGAGCGGCGACCTGCTCGCCTACGTCAACGCCGACCTCCGCTTCCACGTGGAGCTGCTGGCGCTCGCCGGGAACGCGCACCTGGTCGAGATCGCCCGCGACCTGAGATACCGCGCTCGGCTGTACGGCCTGAAGAAGATGTCGGAACGGGGCACCCTCGCCGACTCCGCCCGCGAGCACCTCGCCATCCTCGACGCCCTGATACGCGGCGACACGGACGCCGCCAAGACCACCATGGACCACCACATCCAACACATCCGCGGCATCTGGGCCAACCGCCCCGAGTGACCCCGCCCGGCTGGCCCGGGGCCCCTCACACGGGGTGTGGTCGGCCCCGAACCGTTTCCTTCGATGAGGTCGATTCCGTGTGCCAGGCCCTCGGGCGGGGACGCCTCGATGAGCAGGGCCAGCGGTTCGCATGCGACTGCCCACCAGCTACGTGTCGCCTGCCCGAACCATGCCCGCCAGCCCACCGGGAACCGGGTAGGCGGTGCGGTCGCCGCCGTCTCGCCGCCCTGATCGGTCGCCCATCTGAGCTCGGCCCACACAGTGCGTCCTTGATCGCCCCCAGCCACGCCCATCCGGGCGCCCAGGGCGGCGACCTACGGTCGCGGTCAGTTCTGCAGGGGCAGCAGCTCGCGGGTGAAGGCGTCGAGCCAGGGGGTGATGTCCATGGGGCCCTGGGCGGGGCGGATGACGAACTTGGTGATGCCGGCGGCGACGTAGCGCTGGATGAGGTCGCGGGCGGCGTCCCAGCCCACGGGGACGAGTGCGGCGGGGTCGGTGCCGGGGCGGCGGCGCAGCAGGGCGGCGGTCAGGCCGTCCGGGATGGCCGTGGCGGCGAGGGCCAGGCTGATGCCGAAGTGGTCGGGCTCGATCTCGCGTCCGGCCTCGGCGGCGTGGGCCTCGATGGTCTCCCGGCCTGCTCCGGCCTCCTCGGGGGTGAGAAAACTGGCCAGCCAGCCGTCCGCGAGCCGCCCGACGCGCCGCAGGGCCACCGGGCCGCTGCCGCCGAGCCAGATGTCCAGTGGCTTGCCCGGGCGGGGGCCGATCTCGGCGTCCTCGACGCTGTGGAAGCGGCCCTTGAAGGTGACCGGGCCCTCCGCGCGCAGCAGGAGCCGGAGCAGTTCCAACGACTCGTCGAACACCGCGCCGCGGGATCCGCCGGGCACGGGGAAGAGCTCCTTCTCCTCCGGCCGGGCGGGCTGGAGGCCGAACGCGGGCAGGACCCGCTTGGGCGCCAGCGCGGCCAGCGACGCGAGCTGCTTGGCGACGAGCACGGGATTGCGTCCAGGCAGGATGGCGACGCCGGTGCCGACCTTCAGCCGCCGCGTGCGCGCCAGCGCGTACCCCATCCCGACGAAGGGCTCGACCGACGAGCCGTAGACGATCTCCGAGAGCCACAGCGAGTCCACTCCGAGGGCCTCGGCGCGGTCGACCGTCTCGGTGAACCGGCCGGCTCCGTCGCCGGGCGGGGGAGAGATGCCGATGCGAACCTTCATGCGCCCATTCGACCACAGTCCATTCAGCGAACCCAGGCGCTCCGTGGGGGTTACTTCCGGTAACCCTATTGACTCGGTAGGTAGTGAGGGGAAATCTGGTCGAGTACGTGGAGAGGGTGGACCGTCCAACGACTCCGGAGGCTCTCATGAGCGTCACCGACGAACTTCTCGCCAACGCCGAGCGCTACGCGGGGGCCTTCGACAAGGGCCACCTCCCGCTCCCTCCGGCCAAGGGAGTCGCCGTCCTGGCCTGCATGGACGCCCGCCTGAACGTGTACGGGCTCCTCGGCCTGGCCGAGGGCGACGCGCACGTGATCCGCAACGCCGGAGGGGTGGTCACCGCCGACGAGCGCCGCAGCCTCGCCATCAGCCAGCGGCTGCTCGGCACCCGCGAGATCATCCTCATCCACCACACCGACTGCGGCATGATCACCTTCACCGACGACGGCTTCAAGAGCGCGATCGAGACCGAGACGGGGATCAAGCCCGACTGGTCGGCCGAGGCGTTCACCGACCCCGACGAGGACGTCGTCCAGTCGATCGGCCGTATCAAGGCCGATCCGTTCATCCCGCACAAGGCGTCGGTGCGGGGCTTCGTCTACGAGGTGGAGACCGGCCGCCTGCGCGAGGTCAAGGCCTGAGGGCCGACACCCCGGGCCGCCGACGGGCCCGGGGGCGTACGGGTGCGCCCCTGGGCCCTTGGGCGTCAGGACCTGCGGGTGGCGCCCACGGGGCGGGGGTCAGGATGTGCGGGTGGCGCCTACGGAGGCGATGACGACGCAGCCGATGGCCGCCCACTCGCGTACGTTGAGGAACTCCCCGAGGACGACCAGGCCGACCAGGGCCGCCGCCGCGGGCTCCAGGCTCATCAGAATGCCGAAGACGCGCTTGGGCATGGTGCGCAGGGCCTCCAGCTCCAGGCTGTAGGGGATCACCGAGGAGAGCAGGCCGACGCCCGCGCCCAGCAGGATCAGCTCCGGGCTGAGCAGGTCCGCGCCCCCGGTGGCCACCCCGACCGGAGCGGTGACGAGCATCGCGACGATCATGGCGAAGGACACCCCGGTGGTGCCGGGGAAACGTCCTCCGGCGGCGGCCGACAGCAGGATGTATCCGGCCCAGCAGGCGCCCGCCAGGGCGGAGAAGCCGATGCCGATCCAGCTGAGGCCGTCGCTATCGCCCCAGGGCGCGAGCAACAGGATGCCGGCGGCGGCCAGCACCACCCACAGCAGGTCCATCCGGCGGCGCGAGGCCGCGACCGCCACCCCGAGGGGGCCGAGGAACTCGATGGTCACGCAGATGCCCATCGGCAACCGGGCGAGCCCCTCGTAGAACGAGAGGTTCATCACGCCCAGCGTCACGCCGAACGCGCCGCCGACGGCGAGGTCACGCCGGGTCAGGCCGCGCAGCCGGGGCCGGGCGAAGGCCGCGAGGATCACCGCTCCCGCCGCGATCCGCAGGAACACCACGGCGCTGGGCGGCAGGTGCGTGAAAAGGTTCTTGGCCAGGCCCGCGCCGATCTGGACCGACAGGATCCCCAGCACCACCAGCCCGGACGGGGGCACCGCACCCGCGGCTGCCCGTACGAAGGCTCCTGGCCGGGCGCGGTCCGGGCGGTACGGTCCGGCGGACGCGGAGATCGACGGCAGCGTCATCGGGGGTTCTTCTCGCGTTCCTCGCACCTGCTGGTGCGGTCGAGGGGATGCCTGGGTCTACGTCACTCCCACCGGAAGGTGCGGGAGGCCAGACCGAGGGTAACGGCAGCCCAGACCAGCAGCACGAGCAGGTCCCTGATCGGCAGCCCGCCGCCGTGGGCGAGCACCGAGCGCAGCCCGCCGGTCAGCGCGGTGATCGGCAGCAGCTCCACGACGGCACGTACGGCGTGCGGGAACGCGGTGACCGGGACGACGACGCCGCCGAGCCCGAGCAGCACCAGGTAGACGAGGTTCGCGGCGGCGAGCGTGGCCTCCGCGCGCAGTGTTCCGGCCATGAGCAGCGCCAGCCCGCTGAAGGCGGCCGTTCCGGCGAGGATCAGGACCAGCGCCCACAGTGGGTCGCCCTGGGGGTGCCAGCCCATCGCCAGCGCCACGGCGGCGATGACGACGATCTGGAGCACCTCCACGGTGATCACCGCGAGCGTCTTGGCGAGCATCAGGCCCGGACGCGACAGGGGAGTGGCCCCGAGGCGCTTCAGCACCCCGTACCGCCGCTCGAACCCCGTGCCGATCGCCTGGCCCGTGAAGGCCGTGGACATGATCGCGAGCGCGAGCACACCTGGCGCCACGAAGTCGATGCGCCTGCCCGGCACCTCCAGCAGCGGCGCGGCCGAGAACCCGACCAGCACCAGGATCGGGATGATCAGCGTGAGCAGGAGCTGCTCCCCGTTGCGCAGCACGGCCCGCACCTCGGCGCCGGCCTGGGCGAGCACCATGCGGGGCAGGGGCGCCGCCCCGGGCGAGGGCGTGAAATCGAGGGCGGCGGTCATCGCAGTTCCCTTCCGGTGAGCTCCAGGAAGACGTCCTCCAGGGTGCGGCGCTCCACGCTCAGGTCGTCGGCGGTGACGCCCTCGGCCGCGCACCAGGTGGTGACGGTGCCGAGCAGCTCGGGGCCGACGTGGCCCTCGATGACGTAGTGGCCGCTCGGCGACTCCTTGGCCGTGCTGCCCGTGGGCAGCGCGGTGAGCAGCTCGTCGAGGTCGAGCCCGGGACGCGCGCGAAAGCGCAGCTGCCGCTCGGCGCCCGTGAGCGCCTGCGGGCTCCCCTCGGACACCACCGTGCCCCGGTCGATGATGACGACCTTGTCGGCGAGCTTCTCGGCCTCGTCCATGTGGTGGGTGGTCAGCACCGTGGACACCCCCCGGGCGCGCAGCTCGGCGACCACGTCCCAGCAGGCGTGCCTGGCCTGCGGGTCGAGCCCCGCGGTCGGCTCGTCGAGGAAGACCAGCTCAGGGCGGCCGATGACGGCGGCGGCGAGCGACAGCCGCTGCTGCTGCCCCCCGGACAGGCGGCGGTACGGCGTACGGGCGTGCTCGGTCAGCCCGAGCCGGTCGAGAAGGGCGGCGGGGTCGAGGGGATGGGCGTGGAACCGGGCGACCAGCCGCAGCCACTCGCCGGCCCGTACGGCCGGGGGCACGCCGCCGGACTGGAGCATCACGCCGATGCGCGGCTTGAGCTCGGCCGCCTGGCGTGCCGGGTCGAGGCCGAGGACGCGCACCGTGCCGCCGTCGGGCCTCCTGAACCCCTCGCAGATCTCGACCGTGGTGGTCTTCCCGGCGCCGTTGGGGCCGAGGATCGCGGTGACCGCGCCACGTTCGGCGTTCAGGGTCAGACCGTCGATCGCGACTGTGCGGCCGTATCGCTTGACCAGATCGGTGAGCGCGACGGCTGGGGAGTCCATGCTGACGAGTTTAGGGACCGCGCCGCGTGGTTCATTCGGCGGACCACGGCCCCCGTGCCGCGTCGTGGTAAAGGTTGCGGGCGCCTCCGGCCAAGCCGCCTCGTCGGCTCCTGTGGCGCCCGCCCCGCCGTGTGACGCTGGCCGTGTCCCGTGCCGCGACCGCGGGGCCGGCTCCGGCCGGCGCGGCGTCCGCTGAGAGCTGGAAGCATCCGCGACCAGGCGTGAGCGGGTGCGGACGTGCAGGGGCGAGCGACGTGACATCGGCCGTCAAGGAGGCCAGGCATGCCCACGCGTACCGGTTACAAGCCCGGCGTGCCCTGCTGGGTGGACCTTTCGAGCACCGACCTCAGCGCGTCGGTGGGCTTCTACGAGCGGCTGTTCGGATGGCGGGCCGAGTTCGACCCCCACCCCGACGCGGGGGGATACGGCCGGTTCTGGCAGGGCGGGAAGCTCGTGGCGGGCATCGGGCCGACGTTCGGCGAGAGCGTTCCCTCGGTGTGGAACACTTACATCGCCACCGACGACGCCGAGTCCGTGGCCGAGAGGGTCAAGGAGGCGGGGGGCCACGTCACGGTAGGGCCCGTGCAGGTCTTCGACGAGGGCTCGATGGCGGTCTTCCAGGATCCGGCTGGGGCGTCGTTCATGATCTGGCAGCCCGGCAGGCACTATGGCGCCCAGTTGGTCAACGAGCCGGTCGCGCACTGCTGGAACGAGCTGGACTGCCGTGACGTCGTGGGGGCCAAGGCGTTCTACCCGGCCGTCTTCGGGTGGGGCTCGCGCAGCGCCACCGACGCGGCGGGCGTGGAGTACACCGAGTGGCTGGCGGACGGCAGGCCGGTCGCGGGCATGATGCCGATCGGCGACCGGTTCCCTCCCGAGGTCCAGGCGCGGTGGCTGGTCTTCTTCGCCGTGGCCGACTGCGACGTCATCGCCGCCCTCGCCGAGGACCACGGCGGAAGCATCCTCCAGCGCCCCGCGGACCTTCCGGCGGGACGCTACGCCATCCTCGCCGACCCCCAGGGCGCCGTCTTCGCCCCCATCACCCTCAAACCCGCCCACTAGCCGGTCGCGGCCGGTCCTCAGCCTCCCTCACGACCCCCACCGGCTTGGTCACCTCATGGCCTTGACCTGTGACGACAGGTCCGGCCGTTCGAGCCGTCGCGCGCCTATGTGGTCAAAACAATTATCTATCAGGGAATTAAGTCGTCTTTAATGTTGTTCATGCGCATTCGGCCCCTGTGGGCTGTTCGAGCACTCAGACGCCCTGAAGGGACCGCATGCCCATGACCCCCCAGCGGGACGAGGCCGTGGCGGCCTCCGGTGACGGGAAGACGGGTGGGGGGCGGCGAAGGGGCCTGCTCCTGCTGATCCTCGGGGCGCTTTCGGCGATCGGTCCCCTGTCCATCGACATGTACCTGCCCGCGTTGCCCGCCATCCGGGGGGAGATGCTCACCGGGGCCGCCCAGGTCCAGCTCACGCTGACCGCGTGCCTGATCGGGATCTCCGTGGGCCAGGTCATCGCCGGGCCGCTGAGCGACGTGCGCGGGCGGCGCGTGCCGCTGCTCGGGGGCGTCGCCGCCTACGCGCTCACCTCGCTGCTGTGCGCCTTCGCCCCCTCGGTGGACGCGCTGATCGCGCTGCGCCTGCTCCAGGGCATCGCGGGCGGCGCGGCACTGGTGATCGTGCGCGCCGTCGTCCGCGACCTGTACGACGGGCCCGCCATCACCCGGATCTTCGCCACGCTGATGCTGGTCAGCGGCCTGGCCCCCGTCGTGGCGCCGGTCGCGGGGGCACAACTCCTGGTGGTGACCTCCTGGCGGGGCGTGTTCGTCTCCCTCAGCGTGGCCGGGCTGCTCCTGCTGCTCGCGGTGACGCTGGGCGTACGCGAGACCCTCCCCGCCGGGCGCCGGGAGGGCGGCGGCCTGCGGCACACCATCGCGACCTTCGGCCTCCTGGTCCGCGACCGCTCCTTCATGGCCGGGGCCCTGGCCGCCGGGCTCGGCTTCGCGGCCATGTTCGCCTACATCTCCGGGTCGCCGTTCGTCCTCCAGGAGATCTACGGAGTGACGCCCACCGGCTTCTCCCTGATCTTCGGTCTCAACGCGCTGGGCCTAACCGCGATGGCCCAGGTGGGCGGGGGGCTCGCCGGACGGGTGGCCCCGGCGCGCCTGGTGCTCGCCGGCCTGCTGGTGAGCCTCGCGGGCGCCGCCGGCCTGGTGGCGGGAGTGGTCGCCGGCCTCGGCCTGCTCGCGGTGGTCGTGTCGCTGTTCATCCTGATGTGCGGCGTGGGCCTGTCGCTGCCGGGGTCGGGCGCGCTGGCCCTGGCCGGCCAGGCTCCGCAGATCGCGGGCAGCGCCTCCGCACTGCTCGGAGTGCTCCAGTTCGCGCTCGGGGCGGTCGCCGCGCCGCTGGTGGGTCTCGGCGGATCGGGTTCGGCGCTCCCGATGGCCCTGCTGATGGCCGGGCTGACCGTGGCGGCCCTGGTGGCCTTCCTGGTGCTCGGCCGCGCGGGGACCGCCGCGCCCCGGGACACCACGGCCGTCCCCGTCGTCCCCGGGGTGGTGGGGGACGGGCTCCCTGTGGACCTGTCCGGAGACGTTTCCGCTGGTTAGGTAAGCCTTACCTGCGTGACAAAGTCCATTGGCGCAACCCGGACATCCGGTTGTGTGCCGGGAAGGAATTACGGCACACTGATGTTGTGAAAAACGTGGCTGGGATGACGCACGCCGAAAAAGGCGCGGAGCGCGGCACGCGCGCACGCGTCGCTCGGCTGATCCTGGAGCACGGCCCGATCAACGCCGCCGCGCTGGGCGAGCGGCTCGGGCTCACACCGGCGGCTGTGCGTCGTCATCTCGACGCTCTGCTCGCCGAAGGCATGATAGAGCCTCGCACGGCGCGGCCTCGCGGGCAGAGGGGGCGCGGGCGTCCCGCCAAGCTGTTCGTGATCACCGACGCCGGGCGCAGCGCCTTCGAGCACGCCTACGACGGCCTCGCGGGCAGCGCGTTGCGCTTCCTGGCGGAGCGCGTGGGCGAGGAGGCCGTGGCCGAGTTCGCCCGATCGCAGGTGAGCGGCCTGGTCAGGCGTCTTGAGCCGGTGATGCGCGAGGTGCCCGCCGACCAGCGGGTGCGCATGCTGGCCGAGGCCCTGACGGCCGACGGCTACGCCGCCTCGGCCACCCAGGCCAAGTCCGGCGGCGAGCAGCTCTGCCAGCATCATTGCCCGGTCGCGCATGTGGCGGCGGAGTTCCCGCAGCTGTGCGAGGCCGAGACCGAGGCATTCGGGCAACTGCTCGGCACGCCCGTCCAGCGCCTGGCGACGATCGCCCACGGCGACGGGGTGTGCACGACCCATGTGAGCCCGCGCGCCCTCGCGGCTCAGAGGAACGCACCGGTGAACCCCCGGCGGAGCGCGACCGTAGACACGTCAGACGGCTCCGGCGTGACCATAAGCACTTCGCGAAAAGCGATTGAGAGCAAGGAGACCGGAAGGTGACTGTCACCGACCGCCCGGAGCTTGAAGGCCTCGGGAATTACAAGTTCGGCTGGGCCGACTCCGACGTGGCGGGCGCCACGGCGCGCCGAGGCCTGTCCGAGGACGTCGTGCGCAACATCTCGGCTCTGAAGAACGAGCCCGAGTGGATGCTCGACCTTCGCCTGAAGGGCCTTCGGCTCTTCGGCAAGAAGCCCATGCCGAGCTGGGGATCCGACCTCTCCGGCATCGACTTCGACAAGATCAAGTACTTCGTGCGCTCCACCGAGAAGCAGGCGGCCACCTGGGACGAGCTCCCGGCGGACATCAAGAACACCTATGACAGGCTCGGAATCCCCGAGGCCGAGAAGCAGCGCCTGATCGCGGGCGTCGCCGCGCAGTACGAGTCCGAGGTCGTCTACCACAAGATCCGTGAGGACCTTGAGGAGAAGGGCGTGATCTTCCTTGACACCGACACCGGTCTCAAGGAGCACCCCGAGCTCTTCAAGGAGTACTTCGGCTCGGTCATCCCGGTGGGCGACAACAAGTTCGCCTCGCTCAACAGCGCGGTGTGGTCGGGTGGCTCGTTCATCTACGTCCCGCCGAACGTGCAGGTCGAGATCCCGCTCCAGGCCTACTTCCGGATCAACACCGAGAACATGGGCCAGTTCGAGCGCACGCTGATCATCGTCGACGAGGGCTCCTACGTCCACTACGTCGAGGGCTGCACGGCGCCGATCTACTCCTCCGACTCGCTCCACAGCGCGGTCGTGGAGATCATCGTGAAGAAGAACGCCCGCTGCCGTTACACGACCATCCAGAACTGGTCGAACAACGTCTACAACCTGGTCACCAAGCGCGCCGTGGCGTACGAGGGCGCGACCATGGAGTGGATCGACGGCAACATCGGCTCCAAGGTCACGATGAAGTACCCCGCCGTCTACCTCATGGGCGAGCACGCCAAGGGCGAGACGCTGAGCGTCGCGTTCGCCGGCGAGGGCCAGCACCAGGACGCGGGCGCCAAGATGGTGCACCTCGCGCCCAAGACCTCCTCGACGATCATCTCCAAGTCCGTCGCGCGTGGCGGCGGCCGCACCTCCTACCGCGGTCTCGTGCAGATCGAGGAGGGCGCCGCGGGCTCGGCGTCCACCGTCAAGTGCGACGCGCTGCTCATCGACCAGATCAGCCGCTCGGACACCTACCCCTACGTCGACGTCCGCGAGGACGACGTCTCCATGGGGCACGAGGCCACGGTCTCGAAGGTCTCCGACGACCAGCTGTTCTACCTCATGAGCCGCGGGCTCAACGAGGACGAGGCCATGGCGATGATCGTGCGCGGCTTCGTGGAGCCGATCGCGCGCGAGCTGCCGATGGAGTACGCCCTTGAGCTCAACCGCCTGATCGAGCTGCAGATGGAAGGGGCGGTGGGCTGACCATGGGCCTCGACTCCAAGCCTCTCTCCACCTTGCACGGCGCCTCCTCCTACGACCTCAAGGACTTTCCCGTCCCGACGGGCCGCGAGGAGATGTGGCGGTTCACCCCGCTGTCCCGCCTGCGCGGCCTGCACGACGGCACCGCGCCGGTCACCGGCAACGTCGTGGTCCACGTCGAGGCCGCGCCGGAGGTCTCGGTCGAGACCGTCGGGCGTGACGACGCCCGCATCGGCAAGGCGTACGCGCCCACCGACCGGGTCAGCGTCCAGGCGTTCACCTCGTTCGAGAAGGCGACCGTGATCACGGTGCCGAAGGAGGCCGTGACCTCCAAGGAGACCGTGATCAGCCTTCGCGGCGAGGGCGGCGGCGCCTCCTACGGCCACATCGTGGTCGTCGTCGAGCCGCTCGCCGAGGCCGTGATCGTACTCGACCACCAGGGCAGCGCGGTCTACGCCGACAACGTCGAGTTCGTCGTCGGCGACGGCGCCACGCTCAAGATCGTCAGCCTGCAGGACTGGGCGCCCGACGCGGTGCACGTCTCGCAGCACCACGCCCACCTGGGCAGGGACGCGACGTTCAGGAGCTTCGTCGTCACCATGGGCGGCGACCTCGTCCGCCTGTCGCCCTCGGTCTCCTACACCGGGCGCGGCGGCGACGCCGAGCTGAACGGCCTGTACTTCGTGGACGCCGGCCAGCATCTTGAGCACCGCCTGCTGGTCGACCACAGCGTGCCCGACTGCCGGAGCAACGTCGACTACCGCGGCGCCCTCCAGGGCGACGAGGCGCACGCCGTGTGGATCGGCGATGTGATCATCCGTGTCGAGGCCACCGGCACCGACACCTACGAGCTCAACCGCAACCTCATCCTCACCGACGGCGCCCGCGCCGACTCGGTGCCGAACCTTGAGATCCTCACCGGAGAGGTCGCGGGCGCGGGGCACGCCTCGGCGTCGGGCCGCATGGACGACGAGCACCTCTTCTACCTCCAGGCGCGGGGCATCCCGTACGAGGAGGCGCGCCGCCTGGTGATCAGCGGGTACTTCGCCCAGTTGATCGAGAAGATCGAGGTCGAGGAGATCCGCGACCGCGTGCTCGCCGCCGTGGAGGCGGAGCTCGCGCGATGACGTTCATGAAGGTCTGCTCCCTCTCCGACATCCCCGACGGCGGCGTCGTCGGGGTCGAGGCGCAGGGCAAGCCCGTCGCGCTGGTCCGCAAGGACGGCGAGGTGTTCGCCCTGCACGACGTGTGCTCGCACGCCGAGGTGAGGTTGAGCGAGGGCGAGGTGTACGACGACACGCTGGAGTGCTGGCTGCACGGCTCGTGCTTCGACATCCGCTCCGGCAAGCCCACCGGCCCGCCCGCGACGCGGCCGGTCCCGGTCTACCGAGTGAAGCTCGAAGGCGACGACGTGCTCGTCTCGCTCGACAGCGCTGACAATGACGAAAATGGGGAGTCTTAAGTGTCCACCCTGGAAATTCGTGACCTGCATGTCGCCGTGGAGGACAAGGAGATCCTGCGCGGAGTCAATCTGACCGTCCGCGCGGGGGAGACCCACGCCCTCATGGGCCCGAACGGCTCCGGCAAGTCGACGCTCGCCTACGCGATCGCCGGTCACCCGAAGTACACCATCACCTCCGGCGCGGTGACCCTCGACGGCGAGGACGTCCTGTCCATGACCGTCGACGAGCGCGCCCGCGCGGGCCTGTTCCTCGCCATGCAGTACCCCGTCGAGGTCCCCGGCGTCTCGGTGTCCAACTTCCTGCGCAGCGCCGTCACGGCCGTGCGCGGTGAGGCGCCGAAGCTGCGCGTCTTCACCAAGGAGCTGAAGGCCGGCATGGACGCCCTGTCCATCGACGGCGCCTTCGCCCAGCGCAACCTCAACGAGGGATTCTCCGGCGGCGAGAAGAAGCGCCACGAGATCCTTCAGCTGGAGCTGCTCAAGCCGAAGATCGCCATCCTCGACGAGACCGACTCCGGTCTCGACGTCGACGCCCTGCGCGTCGTCTCCGAGGGCGTCAACCGCTTCGGCGCGGCAGGTGACACCGGCGTGCTGCTGATCACGCACTACACCCGCATCCTGCGCTACGTGAAGCCGGACTTCGTCCACGTCTTCGCGGCCGGTCGCATCGTCGAGGAGGGCGGCCCCGAGCTCGCCGACAAGCTTGAGGCCGAGGGCTACGAGCGCTACACGAAGGCGAATGCATGACCGACAGCATGTTCGATGTGGAGAGGATCAGGAAGGACTTCCCGATCCTCTCCCGCGAGCTGCCCGGCGGAAGGCCGCTGGTCTATCTTGACTCGGGCAACTCCTCGCAGAAGCCCGCGCAGGTCATCAACACCATGCGTGACCACCTGGAGCAGCACTACAGCAACGTCGGCAGAGCCCTGCACGTGCTGGGCAGCGAGTCGACCGAGGCCTACGAGGGCGCGCGCGACAAGGTCGCCGCCTTCATCGGCGCGCCGGCCCGCGACGAGGTCGTCTTCACCAAGAACGCCTCCGAGGCGCTCAACCTGGTGGCGTACTCCTTCGGCAACCCCACCAACACCGACGAGCGGTTCACGCTGGGTCCCGGCGACGAGATCGTCATCTCCGAGATGGAGCACCACTCCAACATCGTGCCGTGGCAGCTCCTGGCCCAGCGCACGGGGGCGACGCTGCGCTGGTTCCCCGTCACCGACGAGGGCCGTCTCGACCTGTCCGGGATGAACGACCTGGTCAACGAGCGCACGAAGATCGTGTCGATCGTCCACCAGTCGAACGTCCTCGGCACGGTCAACCCGGTCGCCGACGTCCTCGCGCGGGTCCGCGAGGTGGGCGCGCTGATGATGCTGGACGCCTCCCAGTCCGTGCCCCACCGCGCGATCGACGTCGCGGCGCTCGGGGCCGACTTCGTGGCGTTCACCGGGCACAAGATGGTCGGCCCGTCGGGCATCGGCGTCCTGTGGGGCCGGCACGAGCTGCTCGACGCGATGCCGCCGTTCCTCGGCGGGGGAGAGATGATCGAGGCGGTCTGGATGGACCACTCGACGTTCGCGCCCGTGCCGCACAAGTTCGAGGCGGGCACGCCGCCGATCGTCGAGGCGATAGGGCTCGGCGCCGCCGTCGACTACCTCTCGGGCGTCGGCATGGAGGAGATCCGGCGCCACGAGCACGAGCTCACGGTGTACGGCCTGTCGGCGCTGGGGGAGTTCCCGGGACTGCGCGTCATCGGCCCCACGACGGCAGAGGAGCGCGGTGGGACGATTTCGTTCACGATCCCCGGCATACACCCGCATGATGTGGGGCAGATCCTCGACGACCAGTTCGGCGTCGCCGTGCGGGTGGGGCACCACTGCGCCCGCCCGCTGCACCTGCGCTTCGGAATACCGGCGACCACGCGGGCGTCTTTCTACTTGTACAACACCACGGACGAGATCGACGCGCTGGTCCGGGGCCTCCACCACGTCCAGAAGGTGTTCGGTTAAGACATGATCGCCGAGTCGCTGTACCAGGAGCTGATCCTGGAGCACTACAAGCACCCGCAGGGCCGCGGCCTGCGTGAGCCGTACGACGCCGAGGTCCACCACGTGAACCCCACGTGCGGCGACGAGGTCACGATGCGGGTGAAGCTGGGCGATGGCGGTAAGGTCGAGGACGTCTCCTACGATGGTCAAGGCTGTTCGATCAGCCAGGCCGCCGCGTCGGTGCTTCACGAGCTGACCACGGGCTCGACCGTCGAGGACTCGCTCGCGGTCGTCGACGAGTTCACCCGGCTCATGCAGGGCCGGGGCCAGGTGGAGGCCGACGAGGACGTGCTGGGGGACGCGGTCGCGTTCGCCGGAGTGGCCAAGTATCCAGCCAGGGTCAAGTGCGCCCTGCTGGCCTGGATGGCCTACAAGGACGCGGTGGTGAGGAGCTCAGCGTGAGCGAGCGTGTCGATGTGGACGGCGGCCGGTGGGCGGCCGGAGTGGCGAGAGGCAAGGAGGCGGCGTGAGCAAGCCTGTGGAGACCCCCACCGGGTTCGACGGTGATACGACGCTGGAAGAGGTCCTCGAAGCCCTCAAGGACGTCGTGGACCCCGAGCTGGGAATCAACGTGGTTGACCTCGGCTTGGTGTATGGTGTGAACCTTGACGCCGGAGATTCTGGCGCGGCGCCGGTCGCGACCCTCGACATGACGCTGACCAGCGCGGCCTGCCCGCTGACCGATGTCATCGAGGAGCAGGCGCACTCCGCTCTGGAGGGCATGGTCTCCGACGTTAAGATCAATTGGGTCTGGCTTCCCCCGTGGGGGCCTGACAAGATCACTGACGAGGGGCGCGAGCAGCTTCGCATGCTCGGCTTCAACGTCTGATCATCGAATGTCCCGGTCATCACCGGGACGAGGTTCCGCCCGCCGGGTTCTGCGTGTGACGTTCAACGGGCGTCTCTCCCGGCCCCTGCTCGACTGTGGTACGGCCGCGTCCGGCGCTTGACCGCCAGACGGTGGCCGCACCTGCTTGATCGCGGCCCGACCAGGTTGGGTTAGACTCCTTGTCGCCCATGATGAGTGGTGCTCGCGTGTCGCGATGAAACGCACCACTCGGCGTCCCCCCGGACGCCCATGTGTTCGAGTACGGCGCATGCCGTACGCCCCGGCTCGTCCTTTCGCAGAAGTGACGTGCCATGTCTCTTCGATCGAAAGGCACGACAAATCGTGACCAGCATTAACGCCGCCATGCCCGCCAACGCCCTGACCGGCGCCGGGCACGATGAGGCGGCGCCGACCGCGCTGCCGGACCAGGCGGTGTCCGGAAAGACCGGCTCCGTGACCGCGGCTCCCGCCGGCTCCTCCGGGGTGACGACGGGTGAGACCCCCGCCGGCCCGTCGGAGTTCACCCTTCTCGGCCTTCCCAAGCCCCTGGTGACCGGCCTCGCCCGCCAGGGCATCGCCAGCCCCTTCCCCATCCAGCGGGCCACCATCCCCGACATCCTGTCGGGCCGCCACGTGCTCGGCCGGGGCCAGACCGGCTCGGGCAAGACCCTGGCGTTCGGCCTGCCGACCATGGCGCTCGTCGCCGGCACCAAGGCGGCCCCGCGCCGCCCGCTCGCCGTCGTCCTGGTCCCCACCCGCGAGCTCGCCATGCAGGTGACCGACGCTCTTGAGCCCCTCGGCCGCGGCCTCGCCCTGCGCCTGAAGACCGTCGTGGGCGGCATGTCCATGGGCAGGCAGATCGAGGCCCTGCGACGCGGCGTCGAGATCGTCGTCGCCACCCCCGGGCGGCTCACCGACCTCATCCAGCAGGGCGAGTGCTCGCTGGAGGACGTCCGGGTGACCGTGATCGACGAGGCCGACCACATGTGCGACCTCGGCTTCTTCCCCGTGGTCAGCGCGCTGCTGGAGCAGACCCCCGCGGACAGCCAGCGCCTGCTGTTCTCCGCGACCCTGGACGGCGACGTCGACAAGCTCGTCCGCCGCTTCCTCAAGGACCCGGTGACGCACTCGCTGGAGCCCGCCACCTCGTCGGTCGTCACGATGGAGCACCATGTGCTCCAGGTGACCCGCGACGACAAGTTCGCCATCACCGCCGAGATCGCCAACCGCGAGGGCCGCACGATCATGTTCGTGCGCACCCAGCACGGGGTTGACCGGCTGGTCAAGCAGCTCGCCCGGGTCGGCGTCCGCGCCGGAGGCCTGCACGGCGGCAAGCGCCAGAACCAGCGCACCCGCATCCTGGCGGAGTTCCGCGAGGGCACCATCGGCGTGCTGGTCTGCACCGACGTCGCCGCCCGCGGTATCCACGTGGATGACGTCAGCCTGGTCCTGCACGTGGACCCGCCCATGGACCACAAGAGCTACCTGCACCGTGGCGGCCGTACGGCCCGCGCCGGTGAGCGCGGCACGGTCCTGACGCTCGTGCTGCCGAACGAGCGCCGCTCCACCGAGTCGATGACCCGCAGGGCCGGCGTCGAGCCGTTCCGCCTCAAGGCCACGCCGGGCCACCCGCGCCTGGCCGAGGTGGCGGGCGCCCAGCAGCCGAGCGGCGTGGAGATCCCCGTGTGGGAGCCCGCAGCCCCGGCCGCCAAGCGTCCCCGCCGCGAGGGCGGCGGCCACGGCGGCGGCGACCGCCGCCCGCGCCGGTTCCACGACCGTCCCCGCGAGGACGGCGAGCGCCGTGACGGCGGCCTGCAGGGCCAGCGTCCGGCGGAGGGCTACCGCTCGGGGACGCGCGGCGGCGAGACCCGCGGCGACGGCCGTCCCGAGCGTCGTCCGGAGAACCGCGGCGAGTTCCGCGGCTCGCCCGGCACGCGCGGCTCGGGCTTCCGCGGCGGTCGCTCGGGCACGGGCTCGTCCGACCGCTCCGGCGGTCGCGGCTACGGCCGCTGATCTTCCCGGGGAACCGCTCCGCGTTCCCCGGCCTTCCCGAGGCGGGGACGTGGCCGGTGAGACCGGCTGATCGATGAAGAAGGCCCAGGACGGCATGGCGCCGGCCTGGGCCTTCGTCATGCGACCGTGTGGCCGTATGTCAGGACAGACGATGATCTAGGCGGGTGGGGGAGCGGTGCTGCCGCGAGGGGTCAGGCGGGCCGCCCGGTCCTCGAACCCGGCCACCGGGCCGCCCTCGATCAGCGACAGCAGCCGCTGGGCGGCGTGCCCCCCGTACGCCGGGATGTCGCGGGTCAGCGCGGTCAGCGGCGGCCGGACCACCTGCGACAGCGGCGAGTCGTCCCAGGCGACGATCGACAGGTCGCCGGGCACGTCGAGGCGCATCTCCTGGGCGACCGACAGCCCCGCCACCGCCATGATGTCGTTGTCGTACACCACGGCGGTGGGCCGGGAGGCCGAGCTGAGCAGCCGCCTGGTCGCGCGGGCCCCCTCCTCGCCGGTGTAGTCGGTGTGCACGGTGACGGCCTCCGGCAGGCCGAGCTCCGCGCAGGCCGCGCCGAAGGCCTGGTCGCGGAGCACGGTGTGCACGAGCTTCGGCAGGCCGGCCACCCGGGCGATGCGGCGGTGGCCGAGCGCCGCGAGGTACTCGACGGTCTCGCGGACGGCCGCGCCGTCGTCCGACCAGACGGGAACCAGCGACCCCGACTCCGAGGGGTGGCCGAGCACCACCACCGGCATGCCGAGCGCCTCCATCTCGCTCACGCGCGGGTCCGCGAAGTGCAGGTCGACCAGGATGGCGCCGTCGATGCGGCCCTCGCCCCACCAGCGGCGGTAGACCGCCATCTCCTCGTCGTGGTCGGTGACCACCTGGAGCATCAGGGCGTACGACCGGGCGGACAGCTCGCCCTCGATGCCGCTGATCAGCTCCATGAAGAACGGCTCGACGCCGAGGAAGCGGGCGGGGCGGCACAGGGCGAGCCCCACGGTGTTGGCCCTGGCGCCGTTGAGCGCCCGGGCGGCGCTGTTGGGCCGCCAGCCGATCTCGTCGGCGATGGCCAGGATGCGGGCCCGCGTGGACGCCGAAACCCCGGGCTGGCCGTTCAGGGCGTACGAGACCGCGCCTTTGGAGACGCCCGCCTGCCTGGCGATGTCAGCGATCGTCGGTCGCTTCACAGGGCCCCCTCGCTGAACCGGTCTAGACCAAGCGCGACTGTCCGTACCTTACTATGCCGCCGCGCCGGGGTAATTCCTCAAGGCCGCCCCGCCGCCGGGAATGGGCGATGCGCGGAGCTGAACCGACGCAGGACGGTGAGTCAAGGATCGGACACGACGTCAACGCGCCGTTGACACCCTTGACATACCGGCCGTAGTTTCACGTTACTTATCCGGTTCAGCGCCTCGCTCCGTCCGCCCTCAAGGGCTGACCTCAAAGGAGGAACACGTGAGCATGTACCGTCCGCTGCACGACGGCTGGACCCTGACCGCCGTATCGGACGAGGTGGACATCGCCGGCATCCCGGCCACCGTCCCCGGCTGCGTGCACACCGACCTGCTCGCGGCCGGTCTCATCGACGATCCCTACCTGGACGACAACGAGAGCCGGCTCACCTGGATCGGCCGCACCACCTGGGCGTACGAGACGTCCTTCACCTGGCACGCGAGCGAGGGCGCCGGAGCCGGCGGTGAGGCGGACCGGGCCGACCTGGTCTGCGACGGCCTGGACACCGTGGCGACCGTGATCCTCAACGGCGCCGAGGTGGCGGCCACGGCGAACATGCACCGGTTCTACCGCTTTCCCGTGCGCGACCTGCTGCGCGAGGGCGAGAACACGCTCCAGGTGCGGTTCGGCTCGCCGTACGCCTACGCCGCGCGGCGGAAGGAGGAGCTCGGCGACCTGCCCGGCGCCTACGACGAGCCCTACCAGTTCATCCGCAAGATGGCCTGCAACTTCGGCTGGGACTGGGGGCCCACCCTGGTCACCTCGGGCATCTGGCGGCCCATCGGCCTGCACGCCTGGAGCGGCGCCCGCCTGTCCGCCGTCCGCCCGCTGGTGACGCTCGACGGGCGCGAGGGCCGCGTGGAGGTGCACGTCACGGTGGAGCGCTCCTCCGAGGTCCCCGTGGTCGTGACCGCGTCCGTCGCGGGCGCGGACGCCGAGGTACGGCTCGCGCCGGGGGAGCGTGAGGCCGTACTGGAGCTGACCGTGCCCGAGCCGGACCTGTGGTGGCCCCGCGGGTACGGCGGGCAGCCGCTGTACGCGCTGGCCGTGCGCCTGAGCGAGGCCGACGGCGCGGCCCCGGCCGACGGCGGGGCGCCGGGCGGCGGCGGGGCGCCGGGCGGCGGCGCGATCCTGGACGAGTGGACCAGGGACATCGGGTTCCGGTCGGTCCGGCTCGACCGCGAGGACGACGCCTTCACGATCGTCGTCAACGACGCGCCGGTGTTCGTCAGGGGCGCCAACTGGATCCCCGACGACTGCTTCCCCTCGCGGATCACCCCCGAGCGCCTCGCCCAGCGGCTCGGGCAGGCGTGCGAGGCGAACCTGAACCTGCTGCGGATCTGGGGCGGCGGCCTTTACGAGAGCACCGGCTTCTACGACCTGTGCGACCGGCTCGGGCTGCTGGTCTGGCAGGACTTCCCCTTCGCCTGCGCGGCCTACCCCGAGGAGGAGCCGTTCGCCTCGGAGGTCGAGGCGGAGGCGCGTGACGCGATCGTGCGCCTGGCGCCCCATCCGAGCCTGGTGCTGTGGAACGGCAACAACGAGAACATCGAGGGATTCTCCGACTGGGGCTGGCGCGACAAGCTCGACGGGCGGACGTGGGGCGCCGGGTTCTACTACGACCTGCTGCCCCGGGTGGTCGCCGAGCTGGACCCGACGCGGCCCTACTGGGCCGGCAGCCCGTACTCCGGCGAGCCCGGCCTGCCGCCCAACGACCCCGCCCGCGGCACCGTCCACATCTGGGACGTGTGGAACCGTGAGGACTACCTCCGCTACGGGGCCTACCGTCCGCGGTTCGTCGCGGAGTTCGGTTTCCAGGGGCCGCCCGCCTACGCCACGCTGCGCCGCGCGCTCGGGGACGAGCCGCTGACCCCCGGCTCTCCCGGCGTGCTGCACCACCAGAAGGCCGCCGACGGCAACGCCAAGCTGCTGCGCGGCCTCGGCGACCACCTTCCCGCGCCCGCCACGTTCGACGACTGGCACTACCTGACGCAGCTCAACCAGGCCCGCGCCATGGCTTTCGGCATCGAGCGCTTCCGCTCGCTCGCGCCGTACTGCATGGGCACGATCGTCTGGCAGCTCAACGACTGCTGGCCGGTGATCTCGTGGGCGGCGGTCGACGGCGACGCCCGCCGCAAACCCCTGTGGTACGCGCTGCGCCGCGTCTACGCCGACCGGCTGCTGACCATCCAGGACGCAACGGTGGTCGTGGTCAACGACGGTCCCGAGGACTGGACGGGCGAGCTGACGGTGACCCGGCGCGACCTGACCGGGAAGCCGCTGGCCGAACGGACGTTCCCGATGACCGTCCCCGCGCGCGGCACGCTGCCCGTACCGCTGCCCGGCGCGCTCACGACGGCCGCCGACCCCGCCGAGGAGGTGCTGACGGCGAAGCTCGGCGAGCACGGTGCCCTGCGGTTCTTCGCCGAGGATCCCGAGATGGCCTTCCCCGAGGCCGAGTACGACGTGGAGACCGAGCCCGTGCCCGGCGGCGTGCGGGTGACCGTGACCGCGCGGACGCTGGTGCGGGAGCTGGCGCTGTTCCCCGACCGGCTCGACCCGGCCGCCGAGGTGGACGACATGCTGGTCACCCTGCTTCCGGGTTCGGCCGCCACGTTCCTCGTACGGGCTCCGGGGGAGCTGGACCCCGTCGCGCTGACCTCCTACCCGGTGCTGCGCTGCGTCAACGAGAGGCGGCAGGTTCCGTGAACGGCCCGTGGCGCCCGATGCCCACCTGGTCGCATATGATGCGCTGAACCGTTTAAGCAACGCGTTCAACGGTCTCCCGGATCCCGTCGCATCTCCTGACAGGGCCGGTATCGCAAAACCCCCGCACCACCTTCCAGATCGGCCGGCGCGCCGCGGACGTACCGGGTGGCCCCAAGGGTCCTGCGTCGCGGCACGGAGCCACGCCGGAGTGCCCCGGCCTGATCAGGCGAAGTGGGCGGTTAGCACGTCTTCCACCCGTGGACGACTACTCTTGACGGGGCAGGCACACCGACGTGAGAGAGATCATGAAGACCTTCGAAGAGCTGTTCGCCGAGCTTTCGGACAAGGCGCGCACCCGCCCCGCGGGGTCGGGCACCGTCGCGGCCCTGGACGCCGGCGTCCATGCCATCGGCAAGAAGGTCGTGGAGGAGGCCGCCGAGAGCTGGATGGCGGCCGAGCACGAGTCCACCGACCGGGCGGCGGAGGAGATCTCCCAGCTCCTCTACCACGTGCAGGTTCTCATGATCGCCCGGGGCATCGGGCTCGACGAGGTCTACAAGCATCTGTAGGCCGGTCCCACCGGCCTGCGCGATCGACCTCGTCCTCTCCGATCCGAAGGATTCCTCCAAGCCATGCTCCGCCTCGCCGTACCCAACAAGGGGGCCCTCACAGAGGCCGCCCAGACCATACTCAAGGAAGCGGGCTACCGCCCGCGCAGGGACTCCAAGGAGCTCGTGGTCGTCGACCCCGACAACTCCTGCGAGCTGTTCTTCCTGCGTCCCCGCGACATCGCCGTCTACGTCGGTGAGGGCACGCTGGACGTCGGCATCACCGGGCTCGACATGCTCCTCGACTCCGGCGCCCCCGCCGAGGAGATCATGCCGCTGGGGTTCGGCGTCTCCACCTTCCGCTTCGCCGCGGGCGCCGGCAGGTTCTCCACGGTCAAGGACCTTGAGGGCATGCGCATCGCCACCTCCTACGCGGGCCTGCTCGGCAAGTACCTCGCCGAGATGGGCGTGGAGGCCAGGGTGATCAAGCTCGACGGCGCGGTGGAGACCGCGATCCGCCTCGGCGTCGCCGACGCGGTGGCCGACGTCGTGGAGACCGGCACCACCCTGCGCAACGTCGGCCTCGAGGTCTTCGGCGAACCGATCGCCCACTCCCAGGCCGCTCTGATCAAGCAGGTGGGGGCCGTGGAGACCAACGGGGTCCAGCAGCTGGTCCGGCGGTTGCAGGGCGTGCTGGTCGCCCGCGACTACGTCATGATCGACTACGACATCCGCGCCGAGCGCATCGACGAGGCCATCGCGCTCACGCCGGGCATGGAGGGACCCACGGTCTCCCCGCTGCACCGCGAGGGCTGGGTCGCCGTCCGCGCCATGGTCCCCCGCAAGGGCCACCAGCAGGTCATGGACCAGCTCTGGGAGATCGGCGCCAAGGCGGTCCTCGCGACCGCCATCTTCGCCTGCCGCATCTGACCCTCCGCGCTGACAGCGCGGCCCTGGCCGAACCTACGACAGGAGGGAGTCGTAGGCGACCGAGTGCCGCTGCCCGGACATGAAGAACAGGAACTGCCTGACGAAAGCGCTCCGCGAATAGCTGTCGCCCCCACCGGTCAGGTCGCGGTGGAAGGCGGTGCGGAACAACGTCTGATACTCCCGGGCGTCGATCGTCTCGTCGTCGTCCACGTCGGTGACATCGAACAGCACGTCGGCGATCTTGACCAGTCCGGAGCTGGGTAGAGAGGCGGCTGAGGCGGCGTATTCCTGCCGTGTGACGCGCCCGTCGCCGTCGGTGTCGAGATTGGTCTGCAACTCCCGCCACCAGCCGGCGTAGGCCTTGTAAAGCCGATCCTCGTCCTGTTCGTCCAGGTCGAGGCGAGTGGCGATCTCTCTCGCCATGGCGGCCAGGTCGGGCCAGGCGATGTGGCCGTCGCCGGTCTGGTCAAGGACCTCGGCGAAGAACCGGTCAGCCGAGCGTGTCACCTGATCGACCTCGTCGGGAGCCGGGGTGATGAGCCTCAGCATGGCCGCGGCCTGGCCGGCCTTGCGGCGTATGTTCTCCCACGGTCCGGAACCACCGGTGCGGTCGGGATCCAGCAGGCTCATGAAAGAGCCGACGTTCATCCAGCCGTTGGGAAGCAGGCGGGTGGCGAGTCCGGTGGTCAAGTAGGCCCCGTGCATGAGCGCCCGCGCCCCTGGGAGGTCAGGCAGGGCGACACGCCGGCAGAAGGATTCCGGCAGCGAGGCGATGGTGATCGCGGCGGCCACGGGGCCTGCCACGGCCCGGCCCGCGGCCCACACCGCGGGATGGCCGCGCAGCAGGGGCGGCGCCGGCACGTCGGCGAAGAGCCGGTAGAGGATGACGCGTACCGCTTCGGTGTTCTCCAGGTGATGGTTCACCATGTCGTCGTAGTAGGGCCAGAACTCCTGCGCCGTCGCCGGGAGCTGGTCGCTGTCGCCCCCTTCGAGCAGGGCGAGTAGCGTCCGGAACTCGGTGTAGAGCCGTTCCACCGCGGGCGCGGCCAGCGACTCACCGCTCAGCCGATACATCGTCACAGCAGACTCGAACAGAGTCGCGATCACCCAGGCGCGGGCTTCGGCGTCCATCGCGTCGTAGTGGCGGTCTTGCGGGTCGGTGCCCGAGATGCGGGCGTGCAGGCGGTTGAGGCGAGCCGCCTCCCGGCTGCGAACGTGCCGGTCCGGGTCGATCATCCGCTGTGTGCTCGCCAAGGTGTTGCGCAGGCGCCGCCACGGATGCGTCACGAACGTCGAGTTGTTGATCAACGCCGTGCCGATCTGCGGGTGCGCGGCCTCCAGAACCGTGGCGCGGGTGACCGCCAGGCCCCAGCGGGCCTCGTTGACGAGGCGGCGCAGCATCGAGTCGGGCCCGAAGACGTCGACGGTCTCCTGTGCGGTGGTCTGGTTCATCGAAGTTCCTCTTCCGTGGTGGTGGCCGACTGGCTGACATCGCCGAATCGGCGCTGGCGCCGCCGGTAGGCGTCGAGGCATTCCCACAGGTGGGTCGCGCGAAAGTCGGGCCACAGCACCTGCGGGAAGACCCATTCGGCGTAGGCCACCTGCCAGAGCATGAAGTTGGAGATCCGTTGCTCTCCGGAGGTACGGATGACGAGGTCGACATCCGGCGTGTCGGAGAAGGGGAGATGCCTGGCGAAAGTGGACTCGCTGACCTGCTCGGCGGGTACGGCGGCGCGGATCAGCGAACGGGCGGCCTCCACGATGTCGCGACGTCCCCCGTGGTCGAAGGCGATCGTCAGCGTCATCCGCCTGTTGTCACTGGTGAGCGTCATGAGATCGGCTATGTCCTGAGCCAGCGGTGGAGGGATCCGCGGATCGGCCACGCCCAGGAACCTGCACCGGACACCTCGTGCGTGCAAAGCCGGCGCGTGCTTGCGGATGGTCCGGCGCACGAGCCTCATCAAGGTGTCGACCTCGCCTGGCGGCCTCCGCCAGTTCTCGGTCGAGAAGGCGTACAGGCTCAGCCACTTGATGCCGGCCGAGTGTGCCGCCTCGATGACGTCGATCACCGCGGCCTCCGCGGCCTCGTGGCCCGCGGTGCGCGGGAGCGATCGCTGCGCGGCCCAGCGTCCGTTCCCATCCATCACACAAGCCACGTGACGCGGCGGTCTGCTGATGATTTCCATAACGAAGCGTGACTCTAGCATTACGAGGAGTATTGTCGAGGGTTGAAGTCCATACCGGCAGATTCCGGCGGAGTACCCGGTGCCGTGGGTCCTGCGGGGCCCAAGGGGCCGCCAAGGGCCCAGGGCCGGGGGTGGATGACAAATGTCATCGTCAACGGCGGATTCGCGGCACTGAGGGTCTTGCGCGGCTTTCCCTACCGTTGGGGACATGAACGCCATAGCGCTTGCCGACGTGAGCAAGAGTTACGGTGAGGTGCGCGCCGTGAACGGCCTGAGCCTCACGATGGAGCCAGGGCGCACCGTCGCCCTCCTCGGCCCGAACGGGGCGGGCAAGCCGGACGAAGGATTGTGACACTCTTGCAATGAGATGAGCCGGGTTATCCACTTAGCGCAACTCGTCCGCCTGGCCGTCCCGTATGCCGTCATCCCGCCCGTCAGGGAAGCGGGCCAGGGGGCAGGGGTACAGGTGGAGCACCCTACTGTCTGACCGACCTGTGCCCCTGCCCCCTGGTCTGCTTGGCTTTGCCCGGGGTGACGGCAGGAGGGACGGACGGGCTTCCACAGCAACCCGTTACGGCCTTTCGGCAACTGCGTCGCCGCCCCGGAGCCGGACTCCCCCGCCGGAGGCGTTTAAGCAGTAGAGGTAACGCCCGACCGCCGAAGCGACCGGGCGCACATGGTTCTAACGCGGGAGTTGACTGCCTGCTCGTCAGGCGAACCGTCCCGCCTTCACGCTGCCGAGAAAAGCGGACCATTCCCCCGGAGCGAAGACGAGAACCGGCCCGGTCGGGTCCTTGCTGTCACGGACAGCGACAGCTCCGGGAAGATTGCTAGCGACCTCCACGCAGTTTCCGCCACTGTCGCCGCTGCGGGAACTCTTCTTCCACGCGGCAACGGAGAGATCGATGTTGCTCAGGTCTCGTTCTTCCATTGGTCTCTTGCTTCCTTGATCATCTCTAGCGACTGACCAGGACGGTACGCCTCAGCTCGTATCCTGTCATACCTGTCCCAAACGACGGCCACCAGATCATGTTCGGCTGATACCTCGCCTGCTCCGGCCGACTCTACGGAGACAGCGGTTGGGGCGTCCGGTAGTTCGGCAAGAGCGAATCCCGACATCAGGCCAGCGGTACATGGAGTGTCGTGCGGCACGAGCTGGATCTTCACGTTGTGACGGCCGGCCACGGTGGCGAGGTGGTCTAGCTGCTCGTGCATGACCGTCTGACTTCCGATGGGGCGGCGAAGCACCCACTCGTCCAAGAGCACCCATAAGCCGGGAGGGTTGTCTCTTTCAAGGATCGCTTGGCGTGCCATGCGGGCGCTGACCTGTCGTTCTACCTCCTGTTGTGAAGTCGCTAGCCCTCCTCGGAAGACGGCATGTGCGTAACTCTCGGTCTGTAGTAGTCCGGGGACCAGAAGCGGATCCCAGCTTCTAAGTACCCGTGCGCGTGGTTCGATCTCGTCGGACCATCTGAGGAACCAGCGGGGACCGGCTGGCGAGGTGATGTTCCGGCAGAGGCGGGCGAAGAGGTCGCCAGTGCTGAATACCTCGTCGCACCGCGCCGCGAAGTCGGTCTTTGGGGTCCGGCTGCCCACTTCGATGTGTCCCACGAGCGATGACGAGACTCCTAGGTGTGCTCCAAGCCGTACTTGCGAGAGACCTGCTTCCTTGCGGACCCGCGCTAGTTCACGGCCGAAGCGTTGACCTGGTGTTAGGCGCGGATCGAGATCGTTGGCCATGCGCTCACCCCATGTGTTCGTCGTGACGTGATGACTGCACTTACAGATCGATGACAAGCCGCTACGGCTGTGGGGGGTTTCCGTCTGTTGTTTGTCGATGGCTCCTGCCTACAACTCCAGCTTAACTATTGGCACTCTGGATTCCCAAGGCCCTTTCCCCGGTCAGGCGATTACGGCAAAACGACAGATTGCCCGGCTGTTGGAGCCAATATGACAGGGCGAAATCCGGACGTCTGCGACGTTCCGGAAAGGGAGGTGATCTCATGAGCGCTCGGAATCCTAAGGCAGTGCAGGAGGAGCAGTACCTTCACCTGGTCCGGCTGGCGTGGGATCTGCGGCAACGAGGTCTGGGTACGGCTGTGAATCTTCCGCGTGCTGAGGAGCCGAGTCTGATGGTTCCTCGGGCCGCTGAGCCGCTCCGGATTCGGGCGCTGCTACACGACGGAACGTGGCTGTTCACCTGGGGGCGGAGCAAGGCCAGCCAGGTGCGGGCGCTAGCCAACGACGCGGCCGACCGTATCGAGGAGGCGGCGAAGTGAAGACCCTGGGACTTCTCAGCAACCTAGACCTCCTGGGCGAGCCGGAGTCGGCGGCGAAGGCTCGGGCGCACGTGCGGCAAGTCCTTCGCGACATCGACGGGGTGGAGGTGGAGACGGCTGAACTGCTGGTGAGTGAACTGGTGGCGAACACCATTCAGCACTCGATGTCGGGGTATCGGCCGGATGGCGTGGTGAGGCTGTACGTGAGCGCGACTCGTCGGGTTCTGCATGTCGATGTGATCGATCAGGGTCCGGTGGACGGCGTTCCGCAGATTCCCGTGAAGGTGGACGCGCTGAGCGAGTGTGGCCGTGGGCTGTGGCTGGTGGGCGCGCTGTCCTCGGCTTGGGGATGGGCGGCGGACCATGCCGGGCAGACCGTGTGGTTCGAACTGGCCAGATCATGACTACTCGCGGACCCTTCAATCTTTCGGCAACGCCCGTGCCGGTGATCCGGGTTCGCCTGATCGCCTACCAACTGGAGTCGCGCGCCAGCGTGGTTGAGGCGTGGGGCGTTGAGGCCCTGGATGCGGTGTCCGGGCTTTCGGCATATGAGGTCGCTCGGGGGTTGTGCCGGGACTTCGCCTCGGAGCATCGCGGCCGTTGGGTGCGGGTCTCGACATGGGACCTGAGCGTGTTCCTGCGTGGCCTGCTGCTGCCCGAACGTCCCTCGACCCGGCTGGCCTGGCTGCAAAGCCTGGATGACGAGCACGTTCGGCCCCATTGCCAGGTTGTTCGTCCTCCGGACAGATAGATCCCTACAACAAGAAAGGCACTTCATTGGTACGCAGATACTTCCCTTCCTACGCTGCGGGCGTTCTGACGGTTGCCGCTGTCATGGGCGTATGGGAGTTCTATTCCCTTCCGCTCATCGCCGGGTCTGGGGCCGGGAGTCTCATCCTCGGCGGCCTGTTCATGTCGCTACGGAAGAACGGGAGGAAGGAAAGGGGCTGACCGCTCGGGGGTAGTCGACTCGCGGAGTCTGCGGCAGGGGCAGCGTATTAGCCCCTGCCGGTCACCCGTCTCTGACGGCGTATCTTGGCACTGTGAGAGGCTTTTTTGCTGCGCTTAATTCGGTAGTAATCCCTCAAGTCGGTTTCGTGCTTTCGCTTTGAAGTCTCGTCATATTGAGATGGTGGGGTTACTATCGGCTGACAAGCAGAACAGAGGGCGAGTCAAAGGAGAGGCGAAATGGCTGGAACGCACAAGCTCATCGTGAGTCCGTATCTCGGGGAGTACGTGGTACTCCAGCCTGGCAGCGAAGGGGGAATCAAGATCTCAGAGAGCAAGTACCAAGAACTTCGCCACGCCTCCCTCGCGCCTTCATGGTTCACCAGCGCAGTCCGCACTTTCTGGGGTGCCGACATCGGCGAAGGCCCGTTAACGGATACCGTGCTGGTCAAGCCGGAATCACCGTACGGATACGTCCGTGCGACCTATGAGTTGAACCTGGGGTGCAACTACGACTGCGAGCACTGTTACCTCGGGCTCAAGAGGTTTTCGGGGCTCTCTTGGCCAGAGAGGGAGAAGCTGCTCTATATCCTTCGGGATGCTGGTGTTCTCTGGCTTCAGCTTACGGGCGGCGAGCCGATGATCGACCGGCTTTTCCCTGAGGTCTACGGCCTGGCCTACGAGCTTGGGATGATGCTGACGATCCTGTCGAACGGGTCTCGGCTGGCGAACCCGGGAGTGCTGGAACTCCTGACCAATTGTCGGCCGCACGACATCACGTTGAGCATGTACGGTGCGACGGAAGAGAGTTACGACGGCTTGACTCGGCGCCGGGGGTCTTACCGTCTCTTCATCAAAGGGTTGGCGGCGGCACGTGAGGCGAGCCTACCGCTTCGGCTCAGTCTGATCGTGACGAACCGAAACGAGCACGAATTGGGCCTTATGCAGGCTATGGCGGACGAGTGGGGAATCCCGCATAACTCCTTCGTCAACATGTCCCCAACGATCTACGGAGGAGCTGAGACGCTCCCTTCTCAGTCCGCCGATCATTTACGCAAACGAAAGGTGTTCACGGGCTGCAACGCCGGGCACACCTTTTTCCACGTCGATCCGCACGGCATGGCGAGTATCTGCAAGATCGGCCGCGATCCCCAGATCCCTCTCATAGAGGAGGGCGTAGATGGGTTGGCGAGGCTCGGTGCCATCGCTGACTCGCTGCTGCTACGCCAAGGCGGGTGTACCGGCTGCACCCTAAGCGGCTCATGCGGAACTTGCATGCCCCTGGTCACCCTTTACCGAAAAGCCAAATCACCCCTTCAGAACTACTGCCAGCATCGTGAAAGAGAGGAGGTGAATCAACAATGACAGCCGTTTACGTTGAGATCGGCGGAAAGCCCGCCGACAGACCAGAGGTCGAGTTCATCACGGACTTAGACTCGCTAGTCGGTCCCAACAAGTGCTCATGCTCGGTCGGTGATGATCAGCCGTACTAGAGTCTGAGGTCATCAGGGCCGCCCTACCATGTCGGTGGGGTGGCCCTTCGGCATGAGAGGACAACCATGGGCGTCGTACGGGTGCATTGGGATGATCTCCCGGTGGAGACCAGGGCCGCTGTCGAGAAGCACACGGGCTCGGTCAGGTCGTCGCGAACCGTGTCCGAAGGGCTGAACTCTGCGGTTGCCGCGATACTGCACACCCCCTCAGGGAGGGTGTTCGTCAAGGGCCTGCATCGTGACTACCCGCGCCGGTGGGCTCAGGACATGGAGGCGATGATCAATCCTCATGTCGTCGGGCTCTCGCCTCGCCTGCTGTGGCGGGTGGAAGGCGAGTGGGACGTACTCGGCTTCGAGGTCGTGGAGGGTCGGCATGCCGACTACCAACCCGGATCGCCAGACGTCGCGTTGCTGGCGGGCACGATGACGGAGCTTGGGGAAATCGTCTGCCCGGACCTGCCGGTAAAGGTCGCCGAAGATCGATGGGGTGGTTATGTGGACGGTCCCGGAGAGTCGGAGTGCTTCAAGGGAGATCGCCTGCTGCACACCGACTACAACCCGCTGAATGTCTTTATGGCGGACGGTAGAGCGTTGCTCATTGACTGGGCATGGCCAACCAGAGGGGCGGGCTGGATCGACCCCGCCTGCCTCATCGTGCGTCTCATGGCAGCAGGACACACGGCAGAGGAAGCGGAATCCGTCGTTGCAGACGTGCCAGCTTGGAGACGTGCCCCCCAGGAAGCTATAGACATCTTCGCTCGGGCGAACACGCGGGTATGGGATGAGATCGCGGGCAACGCCTCCGCTTCATGGGTCGAGCGGATGAGCTGTGCCGCGCATGCATGGCTGAAGCACCGAAGCTGACCGGATAGCCCGAACAGACGAACTTGGGCGGGGATTGTTTCGGCAGTGTGCGGGTGGATGGGCTGCGGTGAGTTGCCGGGGTGAGCGGCGTGGCCGGCGGAATGCCGTAGGCACCCCTTGGGGCGACCGTGAGGGAGTTCGGCCGGCGACGGCGCGGCGGGAAGTTGATCTTGGACTGTTCCGCGGCTGAACGCTAAATGATCTTGACCTGTCCGCCATGAGGGTGGCGTGGGTGGCAGTGCTCCGGGGTGCGGCGGGTTCGGTTGGTGCGGCGGGCGGCCGGTGCGGCGGTGCGGCCCGGAGCTGCCGCCGCCGGGACCGGCCCCCAGGCCGCATGCCCGGCGTGCGGCAGGGCGACAGGGCCGGGTGCGGCGGCGCGGAGCGCTGCCGCCTTGAACCAGTAAAGAAACTTTGAGCCGTTATATGACTAGTGCTATGCCTTCGTCCGCTAGTTCCTCGGGGGTGAACAGGGCGTTGGGGTCGTCGGCTATTTCTGCGCCGTGGGCGATCTCGTATCGGTTGGCGGCTGCTTTGACTTCGGTGACCTCTAGCGGGTGGCCTTGGTCGTCGGTCATGGTGCGGCGGATGATCAGGATGGCTTCGGCGTAGGCCATGCCGAGTGTGGTTCGTTCGTCTTCGTAGGCGATGCGGGCGGTGGTGAGGGTGACCCATCGGAGCGGGCCTTTGTCGCGTTGAAGCTGCTCGTAGAAGAGCTTGGTCCGCTTGCGGTACTGGTGGTAGCGCTTCTGGTCGTCCCAGTCGGGTACGAGGTCGGCGTTGGTGTAGCTGTTGATCTCGAAGCGGGGTGAGTAGCCCTGGCTCCATGTGGCGTGTCGGTGGATGACGGGGTGCCCGTTGCGGACGCCTAGCATGATCGCGATGTCGCGGTTGGCTGCGATCTTGTGGTCGTCGTAGGGCAGGGGGCCGCCGTCGCGTTGGGCGTCGCGGTGGAAGGTCTCCCATCCGACTTTGCCGAATGGTCTGATCTCGGGGTGGTAGGCGGGGCAGGCGAGGTCGGGCCGGTCCTGGTTGGTGATCAGGATCACCTCGCGTTCGGGGGCGGGCCGGACGAATGATCCTCGGCCGCGCATGACGTAGATCAGTCCTTCGGTGACCAGGGTGTCGATGGCCTTGCGGACGGTGGGGCGGGACACCCCGTGCTTCCGGGTGAGTTCGGGTTCGCTTGGCAACGGGCCGCCGGGTGGGTATCGGCCGTCCAGGATGGCGGCGCGTAGCTCGGCGGCGATCACGCGCCACCGGACGTCTTTGTCTTCGGTCCTGTCTTCGGTCTCCATGGGAACCTTCCCCTCGCATCATCCGTCCTACTACTTGTACTACAGGTTGCATAGACTGTCGATGTCGGCCAGGATGTACTACAGGTTGTGGTGACGAGTGGTGGGAGGTGGTTGGTCATGAGCAAGGGAGAACAGATCAGCGACAACGCGGAGCGACAGGGACGGCAGGGAGTACCGGAGTGGATGGCCGAACTCGTTTCGGTGGTCAACGATCCGGGGTTTGAGCGGTGGCGGTCGATGGTGGCCGCGACGGGCGGGTGTGCGAATCCGATCCATCTGGCCGGGGAGTCGATGGTGCTGGATTCGGCAACCGGTGAGGTGCTGCACACCTACGACACGTCGGCCGAACCTTCGGGGTATCTGCTGGTCGCCTGCGGCAACCGGCGCTCGTCGGTCTGCCTGTCGTGTTCGGAGGTCTACCGGGCTGATACCTTCCAGCTCATCCGGGCGGGCCTGTCGGGGGGTAAGGGCGTGCCCGGCAGTGTGAGCGCGCATCCTCGGGTGTTCGCCACGCTCACCGCCCCGTCGTTCGGGCCGGTGCATACCCGGCGGGAGAAGAACGGGCGGGTGCGGGCGTGTCGTCCACGTGCCCGCGACAAGGTGTGTGAGCACGGCCGCCCGGTCGGCTGCCACGAGCCGCACGACCCGCGTGATGAACGGCTGGGGCAACCGCTGTGCGTGGAGTGTTACGACTATGCCGGGGCGGTGCTGTGGCAGTCGCATGCGGGGGTGCTGTGGCACCGGTTCACCTTGGCCATGCGTCAAGAGCTGGCGGCGCTCACGGGCATGAGCCGACGCGCGTTCAACAGCCGGGTTCGGGTGTCGTTCGCGAAGGTTGCCGAATACCAGCGGCGGGGCCTGGTGCACTTTCACGCGGTGATCCGGCTGGATGGTCCGGACGGGGCTGGCGAGCCTCCGCCGGACTGGGCTGATGTGCGGCTGCTGGTCGCGGCGATCCCGGCGGCGGCCTCTGGGGTGGAGGTGGACACCCCGGAAAGCGCCCTGGGGGTGCGGCGGCTGGTGTGGGGTGATCAGCTCGATATCCGGCCGATCATTCTGGGCACGACGTTGGAGGGGGTGAACGAGACGGCGGTGGCGGGTTACATCGCCAAGTACGCGACCAAGGGCGCGGAGGCGTCGGGGACGGTGGACTACCGGCTGTCGTGCGGGCCGTGTAAGGGGTCGGGTCGTACCGGGAAGCTGCGCGGGGTGTGCGGGCGGTGCGCTGGCACGGGGCTGAAGCCGGGGCTTCACCTGGATCTGTTACCGGTGACCGAGCATGCCCGGCGGATGATCCGGGTGTGCTGGGAGCTTGGGGCGCGGCGGGAGTTCGTCGATCTGCGGCTGCGGCCGTGGGCGCACATGCTCGGGTTCCGGGGGCACTTCTCCACTAAGAGCCGTCGCTACTCGACCACGCTGGGGGATCTTCGCGGGGCGCGGGGTGTCGCCGGCCAGGCTTATGGGACCACCGAGGGTGGTTTTCTGCCACGAGCATGGGACCACCCGGTTGCCAGTGATGGGACCACCCCGCGTGTC
>NZ_JBICTU010000041.1:0-49359 GCF_043197795.1 Sphaerisporangium sp. NPDC049003 | reverse complement strand
GGTTCTTCTTGGTCGATGAACCCTTTACCGGAGACCTCTCTGCTTGTCCGGGCGCGACACGCCGTCACTCAGCCGACTTCGAAACAGGGCCTAGGCCGGTCACCACAGGGGCAGGAGCTTGAGGGCCTGCTCGAGGACTTGCTGCGGGGTGAGGGTGGTGGTGTCAATGACCTCGGCTTCGTTGTGCAGCCAGGTCGCGTACGCCTGCTCATACGGTTGGAGCTTGCGGCGCCGGAAGGCGCGGACCTTCTCACTGCGCTCGTCGTCGCCGGGGAACTCCATGCTGGATTCGATGCGGGTGGCGATGGTGTCGGTGTCGGCGTGGATGAGCAGGTGATGCACCTGCGCGCCGCCGGCCTGGATGGCGTCGAAGATCTGCATGGCGTAGTCGCGTCGGATCAGGGTCATCGGTGCGATCACGGGAGGTTGCCCGATGTAGCGGTCCAGATGGATGGCGGTGTCGGCGACCAGGGAACGCCACATCGGGTAGTCCTGGAAGTCCTTCAGTCGGGCGGGGTGGTCCTCGGGGATGCTTTTGCGCAGCAGGAACCCGACTTCTTCGGGATCGAACAGGATACTGCCGGCCAGCTCCTGATGGAGAAGCGTGGCAGTGGTGGTCTTGCCTACGCCGAACGGCCCGTTGATCCAGATGATCATGGTTGTCTGCCTTTCATGGTGGTCGCGGCCGATACTGGCCTGAGCTGCGGTTACGGCTGTTGGGGACCAGTGTCGCAGTCGCCGGGCAGGGTAGGGATGCGCCGCTGGTGGAAGGCCAGGGCGAAGTGGTGGGCGTGGAGGACCCAAAGCCGGTCGAGTTCGGGAATCGGATGGCGCGGGATGGTGAGGATGACGGTCTGGACGCCGGGGACGGCCGGGATCACCCGGTGGTCGTAGGAACCAAGGCGGGTGCTGCGGGGGCGCAGGTGCACGGCCAGTAGTCCGTCAGCCGAGTCGGGCACGACGATGTCGATGCGTGCTCGGTGGCCGGGGTGCAGCGCCTGGGGGGAGCGGATGGTCAGCGGGGGCGTGTGGTCGGGAAGGCTGAGCGCGGCCCCGCAGCGTGGGCAGCCGACCGTGATACGGGGGGCCAAGCCCAAAGTACTGACCAGGTGTTCGCGGGTGCGGGGTGCCGCGCAGTGCGGGCAGGGGTCGGCGACGCTGAGATGTTCGGTGCGGTGGTGGGCTCGGGCGGCGGTCACCTGGCGGGTGAAGGCACCGCCGCGGGTGCGGCTGAGGATCGCCAGGACCGAGTGGGACCAGGCCAGGGACGCCTCCTCCAGCTCCCGCACGTGGATACCGGAGTCGGTGTGACTGCGTAGGGCACAGAGCATCGATTCGGCGGCGTGGAGGCGGTGGGTGGCGATTTCGGTGAGGCAGTTATCCAGGTCGAGGTCGGGCCGGTGGTGCAGTGAGGCGCGCAAGGCGCTTTCGAAGGCCGCCGCCTCCTCGATCCGTGCCTGCCAGGCCGGTAGGTCGCTGGTGTCGGGCTTGCCCGATGAGCTGGGTGTCTGCTGCGGGGTGGGATCGGCCGGTGCGGGCCGGGACCGGGGGTGGGGGCGGTACTCGGGGTCGCCGATCAAAGCGGCGGAGGGGCCGCGGATACCGCGGCGGTGGCCGTCGTGGTCCAGGACGCTGACGCACCGGCCGAGCCGATGTCCGGCGTTCAGGACCGTGGCGGCTAGGTCGGGGTGCTCGCAGGTGGTGTTCAGATCGCCGCGTAGCAGGCCGAAGACCGCGGATGGGTAACCTTCGACGGCGTCCAGGATGAGGCTGAGGTCGGAGGGGTACTGCTCGGCGGGGCCGAGCGTGATGGCGTTGCACACGAACAGGCCCAGTACCTGGGTCTTGAGGTCGTGCGGCGCGAGCGGGATGTGCCTGCCGGTGGTGTCGGTCTTGCAGCGCGCGGGGGTGCATCCACCGGGGACGGGGATACCGGTGCTGGTGTGCTCGTGCTGACCGGTGAGCCCGCACAGGACGACGGCGCCGAGGTTGGCGTGGGCGGCAGAGCCGTGGGCGTCGATGAGCAGGGTGCGCCAGGTGTCGGCCAGGACCTCGTCGGTCGTGATCCGTTCGCCGTTCCTCCCGGGCAGGGTGTGGGACAGGCCGGTGGTGCCATCGATGAGGGCGGATCGGCCTGGTGCCCGCTCGGCGCGGGGGGTCGCGAGGATCTTGGCCAGGGCGAAGGTGATCGCGGCGTTGTCTCGGCCGGTGAGCAGGCCGACGGCGGTGCCGTGTGCGGCGTAGGAGTCCAGGAGGGGAAGCAGGACGGCCAGGGTGAGCTCCCGGGCGAGGGCGACGACCAGGACGGTGCCGCCGCGTGGACCCAGATCCTGCATGAGGGTGTCGGCGCTGGTGTGGTGCCGGTGCGATCGGCCGAGGGCGTGTGCGACCAGTTCCCCGAGGTGGGGGTCGCCGCCCAGACCGGCCACGCGGGCACCCGCAGGGGCAGGCCTCGCCGGTAGGCGCGGGGAGCCGTACCAGGCCAGGACGTGTGCCCAGCGGTCGGCCCGGTGCGCTTTGTGCGGCCGAAGAACCGGGATCGTTGCTTCAGCCAGCAGTGAATGGGCCTGGGTGAGGTCGTCGATCCACTGGTAGGCGCTGGGCAGAGGGTTCACCGGGATGCCTCCGTGGTCGTGGTGACCAGAGCACGAAGCGTGTAGCGGACGGGCACACCGCCGGCTGGGATGGCTCGGGCGGCATGGTGTGCGGCCGCCAGGCCGGCGGCGTGCTGTTCGGGGGTGGCTCGGTGCTGGTAGGGCCAGGCACGGTCCGTGAGCGAGGACAGCACCTCGGCCGGGGTGGGTCGCGCGGTGAAGCGGGCGAGTTCCCGGACCGTGGTGACAAGGCCTTGGGCGGACATGTGGGCGGTGATGCGTTGGTCGGTGCCCTTGCCGTAGATCAGCGGCATGGGTCGGCCGCGAAACGCCGCGGTGCGGTAGGCCGCCTCCAGCGCCGCCGGCGGGTTGGGCCCGTCGGGGTGGAGCAGCAGCCGGATGAATGAGCCACCCGGGCGCAGGAGCCGCAGAATCCGGTCGGCGGCGAGCAGCGGGTCGGGGGTGAACAGCAGCGCTTCGTGCTCGATGACGGTGTCCGCGCTGGCGTCGGGTAGGGGCAGGGCGAGGGCGTCGCCGATCACAACCCGCACGTCGGGCAGCCGCCGGGCTGTCAGCCGTTCGGCCATCGCCGGAGAGGGTTCGGTGGCGGTGTAGGTGGCCGGGCCGTGTCCGGCCAGGTGGCTGGTGATCCGGCCGGTTCCCGCGCCGAGTTCGATGACGTCCTGTCCGGCCAGGGCCTCGGCGGACAACGCCCGCAGGGCGAGGGCCATGTCGTCGACGACCGGGCGGTGCCGGTCGTACACCGCGGCCAGGTCGGTGGTGTAGAGGGCGTCGCCAGGTGGCAGAGGGGTCAGCTCGGGGGCCTGGCCGAACAGCGGGGCCAAGGCGGCGGCGGTGTGGTGCCAGGGCCAGTCCGCGTCGGCGTCCAACACCAAAGCCGCGGTGTGCCGGAGATGTCGCAGCAGCGTGATCAGAGGTTGAAGGCAGCGGGGCAGGTCGCCGGGCAGAAGGGGGTTGGCGCTCCAGGAGGAGGTCAGCGCTTCGACGGCGGAGCCGGGCAGATAGCGGGTGGCTGTCGTGCCGGGCCAGGGCAGCATCTGGTGACGGGCCAGCAGGGTGGCGAGTTCAGTGAGGGCCTGCCGTGTTTCCTGCATGGCACAGGCGGCGGCCAGCGTGTCGCCGACGCGGTGGTGGGCGGCGGTATGGTGCAAGGCCCACGCCGCGTGGTGCAGGAGCCGGCGGGCGTATGGTGCGGCGACCGCGCGGGTGGCGGGCCGCCACGGGGGGAGGTGTTCGGCGGCGGCCTCCTGCGGGTTGATCCCCCATGCGGCCGAGTGACCGGCCGCGTGCCGGGCGTCTGCGTCCGGCGGCAGGAGCCGCCAGGTGGTGAGGGTGCCGTTGTCGCAGACGGTGGCGACGGCGTGCGGGCCGACCGGGGCTGCGGCGATGCCGGCGGCGGCGATGAGACGGTCGGCGAGTTCCTGCGGAGTGGAGGAGCTGGCCAGATACCGGACCGGGACGGCGGCGTGCTCGTCGGACTCGGCGTGCCCGGTGGGCGGCGCGATACCGGCCGGTGCGGGACGGCCTGGTGGGGGTGCGCTGGCGGTATCGGGGAGGCGGACTCCGAGGCCGGCTAAGAACGTCTCGAGCGCGGCGGCACTGGTGTAGAGGTGGGCGTGCAGGCCGACATGTGCGGCAGCGTGGACGTTGGCCGGGCTGTCGTCTGTGTAGGCGACTAAGCCGGCAGGCAGGTCCATCAGCGTCAGGGCGCGGGCGTAAGCCGGCGGGCTGGGTTTGGTCAGCCCGGTGTCGGCGGAGTTCACGACGTGGTCGAACAGGTCGGCCAGACCGTGCAGGCGCAGGTCGCTGTCGAGCACAGTGGTGTTGTTGGTGAGGGTGGCCACGACCAGGCCTGCGGCGCGGGCGCGACGCAGCAGCCCGACCATCGCCGGATCCACCTCCCCTCGGTCGGCGGACCAGATGTCGGCCGCGGCTGCCGCGCCGGGTCCGTACTTCTCTACGAGGCGTTCGCGTACGCCCTCCACCCATTCCTGCTGGGTAAGGACACCGACGTGGGCGAGGTCGAACCGGCTGTCGTAGGCGATCTCCCGGACCGCGCCGACGGGCAGATCGCAAGCGGCCTCGGCCGTGCGGGCGCTGCCGCGCCACAGGCGCACGACACCGTCGAGGTCGACGAGGAGTCCACGCACGGGCATGGACGTCATGAGGGACTCTTCGGCGCGAGGTGGTCGGCGAGGAACTGAGTGGTGGGTCGGGCGTAGAAGTCATCGAGGGTGATCGCGGTGCCGTAGTGCTCGTTGAGGAGTTGCAGGAAGGCCAGAGCGGTGAGGGAGTCGCCGCCCGCGGCGAAGAAGTCCCGTCCCTGGTCTGGGGGTGAGCCGGTCCACTGCTGCCACCAGCCGGCGGCGGCCTCGGGCAGGACGGCCCCGTTGGAGGAGGCCGGTGCCGGTGGTAGGGGCGCCCCGGCCAGGTTCCGGCGGTCGATCTTGCCGGAGGCGGTGCGCGGCAGGGAGGTGTGGCAGATGATCAGGGCGGGGACGGCGGTGGGCGGCAGTTGCCGCGCCAGATGCAGGCGCAGCGCCGTGGGGAGGTGCTCGGTGTCCTCGCCCTGGACGCCCTCGATGTGCAGGACCAGCCGGGGACGCCTGCCGTTTGAGGCGGGTTCGGCCAGTAGGGCGGCGGCGCGGATACCGGGCATGCGCACGGCGCACGCCTCGACTTCGCCGGGTTCCAGCCGGACGCCGCCGAGGTTGATCTGGTCGTCGATCCGCCCGAGAAAGGTGAGCTGGCCGTCGGGCAGGGCGCGGACGCGGTCGCCGGTGCGGTAGAGGCGGTGTCGGGCGCTGTGACTGGAGTCGCCGGGATGCCGGAGATCTAGGAATGCCTGCTCGGTGGCGGCGGGCATGCCCAGGTACCCGGTTGCCAAGCCGTCGCCGCCGAGATAGAGCTCTCCCGGTAGGCCGGCCGCAACGGGTCGGCGGTGCTCGTCGAGAACGCAGGCAAGCACGCCGGGCAGGGGCCGGCCGATGGGGACCGGGTCGTCGTCGGGGCGAATCCGATCGGCGAAGAACGCCTGGACGCAGACCTCGGTCGGCCCGTAGGCGTTGGCGACCTCATGCCGCTCCAGCCACCAGGCCACCGGGCCTGGGTGCAGGGCCTCACCGCCCAGGACGATCCGGCGCAGGTGTGGTAATTCGACCGCAGGTGTGGCGGCCAGTTGCGTGGGGGTGCAGGTGAAGGCGGTGATGCGGTGCCGTGCGAGGAACGCGGCCAGCGCCGGTCCGGGCGTCCGGTCGGCGGCGGAGGCAATTTGCAGATGCGCGCCCGTGGTCAGCGCGCACAGTACCTCCCACAGGACCGCGTCGAAGCTGGGGGAGGTCAGCTGCGCGATGCGGTCGCCAGAGATGATCGTGGCCAGGTGCGGCATCGCGGCCGCGCGGGAGGCCACGGCGCGATGCGGGACCGGCACCGGCTTGGGGGTGCCGGTACTGCCGCTGGTGTGCCACAGGCATGCCACCGCATCGTCACCCGGGGGCGCCTTGTGTGGTTCCTGCCCGACCGGGCCGGGCATCGTCCCCGCGATCGCGGTCACCGTGGAGGCCCACGCCGGTGCTCGTCCGGTGCGGGTGATCGCGCCTGCGGCGTGGCACCCTCGGGCGAGCCGGGCAAGTCGCTCGGGCGGGTGGGTCACATCCACGGGTACCGCCGCCGCCCCGGCCCGCCACGCGCCCAACAGCGCGGTGACCCAGGCGATGCCGGGAGAAAGTGCCAGCAGAACAGCTTCCCCGGCCAGTCCTGCGGTGTGCAGCGCGTTGGCCTGACGGCCGGCTGCCGCCCACAGCTGCGTGTAGGTGATCCGCCGTTCGTCCTCGGCGACGGCGACCGCGTCGGGGGCACGGGCCACGGAGATCGACAGTAAGTCGGTGAGAGTGCTCATCAAGCGGCCTCCCGTCGGGGCGAAACGACGTTCTCACGGGCTGTTCGTAGCAGGTCGAGGGTGTTGAGCAGATCCCGGTGCGGTACCGAGAGGTTGACCCGGATGCGGATCTGTCCCGGGTACAGGGCCTGCCAGGAGCCGCTGGTGCCGCCGAACAGGACGGTGGGGTTGAGCTTGAGAGCGAACTGCCGCCCCACGGCGTTGACCCAGCCAACGATGTCGTCGGGGTGCTCGGGCCCGGCGGTCAGGCGGGGCAGTAACGAGTAACCCGCCATGGGCCGCAGTTGCCGACCGGTCTCCAGCAGGCCTTCGGTGTGTCGGCCCAACAGGTCGAAGGCGGTCGTGAAGTGGGAGCTCATCGCGTCCAGATGATCGACAATGGCCCGAAAGGCGGTCTCGGAGGGAAGGGCGGGAACCCGGTAGCGGGCGTATTGGGCACGCAGCCACCGGTAGCGGTCGCAGAACGCGGCTGGCCGGCCGCTGTCGGCGGCTTCGGCCAGCAACAGCGTCGCCAGGTACAGCAGGACCAGTTGCCCGGCCAAGGGATTGCTTGAGGCGGTGCGGTCGAAGACCTCGCCGCGGACGGCACTGATCAGAGGCTCGTGGCCGCTGATCAGCAAGCCGGAGCGGATGCCGGGCACGCACAGATCCTTGGACGGTGTCATCAGCACCGCTGCGTCCTGGATGCCTGCGGACAGAGCTGCGCGAACGTGTTCGGTGACCATGTGAGGGGCCGGCCCTGAGCCACCGGCCAGGAACACCACATCGATGACCCGGAAGTCGACCTGGACCGGGGGCGGCACATACAGGGTGCCGGTGACTCCGTTGGGGAAGATCTCCACCAGCGCGGTGTGGCGGGCGCTCGCACCGGTTGCGTCCATGACACCGTCGTGGCGGTAGCGGCCCAGCACGGTGCCGCCGCAGCGGTGCGGGGTCTGCTCGAAGGCGTAATAGCAGGGGGCAGGTAACCATAGTCCGGTGTCGCGACCGGCCAGGAACCGGATGACCAGCGCGATGCCCTCGGTGGCGCCGCTGGTGAACACGATCTGATCGGCGTCCAGTGCGCAGCCCAGGTAGGCCCCGGCCAGGGCGGCGGCCAGGGCCCGATCGTGGCCGTCGGCCGCGGTGCCGTACTGGTGTAGTCGATCATCGTCCGCGCAGGCCTTCAGCGCCCGGCATAGGAATCGGTGGACCACGGGCGCAGCCGGGTAGAGGTTGTAGCCGAACCCGAGCTGCGCGGAGTCGGAGGGGACACCCTCGCGCAGTTCCCGGTACACGGTGACGCAGGGTGCTTCCTCGGCAATCCGCGGAGCTTCCAATAGGGCGGCCATCAGGCAATCTGCCCTACAAACGACGCGGCCGTCCAGGAGGCGTCTCCTACCGCGTCGCGGGTAAGCGCCGGGGCGAAGGGGTAGGCGAGGGTGGAGCGCAGCTCGGCGGTCTGCCGAGCCAGGTCCACCGGCGGGCGCTCCCCCTCGACAGCGGAGGTCATGATCGCGGCCAAGCGGGGCATGTCGGCCGGGGTCAGACCCGTCCAGGCCGCCTCGGCGAGGCCCAGACGCAGGGCGGGCTGTTTCAACGGCAGGTCGGAGAGCCAGTTGACGTGGATTCCGGCTGCATACAACCGTTCGGCGGCCTCCCGCGCGGCAAGGCGCGGGGTGGTGACCCACAGCTGATGGGTGCGGGTGTAGCCGAACTCGGCACCGGCCACCTCCCATCCGGCGTGCGCGAGCTCCTTGCCCAACGACCGGGCGGTGGCGACCACGGCGTGGGCGTAGGCGCCGGCCTGGTCGGCGAACGCCGCAAGACTCAAACCCAGGGCGGCCACAGCCCCGATGTGATGGTTGGAGACCAGCTGCGGCTGCACCGCCTGAATCTTGGCGTGGACGGACGCGTCGCGGGTGGCGATGATGCCCTTCTGCGGACCGGGGAACGTCTTATGGGTGGAAGCCGACATGCTGTCGGCGCCCTCGGCGAGCGGGTTGGGCAGCGCCCCGCCCAGCACCAGGCCCAGGGGGTGGGAGATGTCAACGTGCACGTGTGTGGCGGGGCTCACCTGTTTGACCGCGGTGACCACCCGGGCGGTGTCGACCGGGTCCAGGGCATGGCACTGGTCCAGATAGATCAGACTTGGCCGGTACATCTCGCAGACCTCGGCGAGTTGTTCGAGGTCCAGCTCGTGCGGCCCGCAGCCGGGCAGGTGAACGACCGGGTGGCCCAGGCGGCGGGCGACGTCAGCGGTGGCGTAGTGGCCGCCTTGGCCCGTGGCGATGCACGCCACGGTCTCGCCGCTCTGCCCGCCGAGCGCGGTGATCACCATCTCCATCGCGTGTAGCCCCGACAGGGGGCGGACATTGACGTGCTCGGCACCGGCCAGACGGCGCAGCAGCGGCACCGCCAGCCCGGTCTCCAGCCACGCCGCGCTCTTAGCCGACGGGAAGTTCCAGCCGCCCGCCGCCGGGTCAGGGTCCTGCTCGAACATGTAGCGGTTGTAGAGGTCGCAGATCAGCGGCAGGCGAGCGAACGGCACCATGGCGTTCTCCGCCGCGATGAGGCTGATCGTGGCCAGCGAGCGCTCCTGATGGGCGCGCAGCACAGTCAGTCCGGTGGCCAACAGGTCGGCTCCGCTCGGCAGGAGTTCGGTCATCGCTGCTCCATAGGGGGTGGTTGTGGGCGGCGGCCGGGGTCATGCCCGCGGCTTGAGGGTGAACAGGCCGCGCAGCAGCAGTCGCGGCGCGTCCGGGTCGTCTCGGTAGGCGGTGCGGCCGTGACCGATACGGTCATTGGCCAGCACCAGGGCCTGCCCGGCGTCGAGGCTGAAGTCGATGCGGTGCCGGCTTCCCGGCCGGGCCGCGGTCTCCAAGAAGGCGAGTGCCCGTTCCAGGGCCGCCCGATCGTCGGCTGGGTGGTAGGTGTCGGTTGCGGTGCGGCTGTAGCGGGTGATCGGCAACCCACAGGAGTCGATGGCGAACGCCGGCCCGAAGGTGACCTGATCGGCCACCAACGTCGACCGGCGCTCCAGCGCCCGGTCGTGGTCGAGCTGAGCCGCAGCCGCCGGGTCCCGGTGACGGAGCTCGGCGTAGGCGGCGACCGCGTTGAACAGGTAGGTCGCGCCTCCGTTGACGGCTGGGCGGACACAGATCATCACTGTGGTAGGGATCTGACCGAGCTGCTGCAACGTGCCGTCGCAGTGGACGTTCTGCCCGGCACGATTCTGGAATGGGTGGTCGGCGTTCGGATCGGCGGTCAAGCGGCTGATACCGCCGGTGGTGTGAGAGCTGGCGGCGTACAGCGGCGGGGTGAACGGTTCACCCAGGCCAAGCGCTCCGGCCATTGCGGTGAGGTCCTGCCCGGTCGGGACGGTGCGGGCGAGTTGCACGACGGTGTATCCGCGGCGACGGTAGGACTCGACGATCATCCGCCGGTCGTGTGCGTCGGGGATCGACCAGTCGCCGACCTGGATGGGTTTGGCGGGCGAGCCGGTGAAGTCGGGCAGGAGCCGGGCACGGGCCGAGGCGTTGAGGGCGGGAACGGGCATGAGGTCCTCCGGTGAGGGGGTCAAAGGACGGCGGGAGGTCGCTGGTCGAGTGCCGGATGCTCGGCCAGCAACGTGTCGATGGCACGGCAGTGGGCAAGGGCATGGCGGTCGGGAGCTGGTCGGCCGCTGTCCAGCAGGCGCAGCAGTGGGCCGATGTGCCGCTCCAGGGTGAAACGGTCTCGTGCCGCGGCCAGCGCGGTGAGATACCGCCTGCGCGCGGGGCCGTCGCGGGCGGCGTCGAGCAGGGCTCTGGCCAGCGCGTCGGGGTCGGCGGGATCCACGGCCGGGCCGATGCCTAGCGCGGCGACCAGGTCGCCGCTTGCCCCGTGGGAGTCGACGACGACCGGCAGGCCGTACAGGGCGGCGTCGCGCAATCGCAGCCGATGGCAGGTCATGTTCTCTGCGGTGCGTCCTCCGGTGACGACTAGCGCGCGGGCGGCCTTGACCCAGGCGTCGCGGCCGCGGTGCGGCACTGGTCCGGTAGGCCAGCGCAGATGGCCAACGACGTCGAGCTCCTTGGCCAGGTGCTGTAAGTCGGCGCGTGGGACCGGCGCGGGTTCGTACAGCAGCCGTAGCGACAGCGCGCTCCCGGTTTTGGCGGCGGCCGCGAGCGCGGCCAGGACGGGAGCGGGGTGGCAGTAGTCCCACACGCCGCCGTTCCACAGCACATCGCAGCGCCCCGCCTGTTGCGCGGTCGCGGCGGCGGCGGTGCGGGCGGAGTGGCGGTTAAAGCCGATCGGCAGCAGACTGACCAGATGCCGAAGCGCCGGGTCGGTGCGGTGGTGGGTGGTGCTCATCCGCCCGGCGGCCACCAGCGCCCCAAAGGTGGAGGCGCGCTCGGCCTCCGATCGCACCAGCAGGTGGTCGGCAAGCAGTAACTGCAGCCGCCAACGGGCGACGGTGTCGGCGTACAGCTCCTCCCCGGCGGCCCCGGAGAGTTTGTCGTAGTGCAGGTGCTCGATCGGAGGGGCGTTCTCGGCCACGATCAGCTTCCCGGCCCGGTACGCCGTCAAAACAAGCCGAGTGTCGGGCAGGTCTGTGGTGACGACGACATCGCAGGCCTTCACCTGGTCCCGGGCGTCGCCGGTGGTGATGCGAACTCCGGGGTGGGTGAAGTCGGACGTACGCGGAGCGACGAGAGTAACCTGGTGGCCGGCGTCCGCAAGGAGCTGGGCCAGTTCCCACATGCGCAGACCGATGCCACCGAGCCCGTCGTCGACCGGGTAGGGGCCGCAGAGAATCACGACGCCGCTCACCCGTGGTCTCTGTTCCAGTAGCCGGTCACCGACGGCCAGGTGCCCAGATCGGTGAACCGACCCACCTCGACGACCGCCGCCCCCAGTAGTACCTCCCGCTCGTCCTGCGAAAGCGGCGAGCGCAGAGCCGAGCGGTGCATGACCCGCACGCATGCCTCAGCCGATCGGCGGGCGAAGGCATAGCCGAACCACACAGCGTTGAAGCGGCCGGCCGCCTCGCGACCTGGCTTGTCGGCGAAGTCGCCCACTGACGGAGGCTCGTCCGGCTGCTCGTCCAAGCGCAGGGCACCGTCCACGGCCAGGCGGTCCACGTCGTCCTCACGCGCCGCCAGGAAGGCGACCTGGCTGCCCTTGTGGATCAGGCCGATGATGTCGCCGATCGCCTCCGGCGCGGGGCTGTCCAACACCTGGTCAGGCAGCAGGACGAGCGTGGCCGGGCCGAACCAGGCCGCGGCGCTCAGCACGGCTCCGGTGGACTCCGGCCACACCGGGTCCTGGAAGGTGAGCGCAAGCGGTATCCGCCACGCGCCGCACACCTGGATCAGATGACGCACGGTCGCCTCCCGCCGCTCCCAGTGCTCACCGAGGACGGCGACCACTCGGAGCCGGTCGGCCTGCGGAGCGAGAAGATCGAGCGTGGCATCCAAGGCGACCCGCCGCTCGCCGATCGGCAGCAGTTCCTTGGGCATGGGCAGACCCAGCCGGGTGCCCTGCCCGGCGAGCGGGAGGATCACGGTGTCACGGCAGCCTTCGCTCATGCGCGATCCCGTCCCGTGAGGTGGACGGCCTCGATGACCGTCTCGGCGCCGATCTGGACCTCCTGCGGCGTGACGATCAGTGGGGGAGCCAAAGTGATCACGGGCCCGAAGTGGCGGACCAGCACGCCACGCTCCTGGGCCGCGCCCGTGACCTCAGCGGCGCTTTCCAAGCAGTCCATCTCCACACCCACCAGGAGACCGAGACCACGCACATCCCGCACACAGGCGCTGGCCCGCAACGGTGCCACGGCGGCGAGCAACTGCTCGCCGCGGGCGGCTGCGGCCGTGACCAGGTTCTGCTCTTCCAGGACGTCCAGAACGGCCAGAGCGGCTGCGCACGCGGTGGCGTGCCCGCCGGTGGTATGCCCGTGGCGCAGCCCGCCCAGCAGCGGATCACGGCGAAACACCGCGTAGATGTCTTCGCCGACGGTCACCGCCGACAGCGGCGCATACCCGCCCGTGAGGCCTTTAGCGGTGGTGAGGATGTCAGGCCCGGTGCCGGGGTCCAGATCGTGCTCGAAGCCGAACATCCTGCCGGTGCGACCGATACCAGTGGCAACCTCGTCGGCGATGAGAAGAATCCCATACCGGTCGCAGATCTCTCGCAGTGCGCGCAGATGCCCGCGTGGCGGCACGATCACCCCACCCACGCTCAACACCGGCTCTACCAGCACCGCCGCAACTCGGTCCGGCCCGATCCTCTGGATCTGCTCGCGCCACTGGTCGGGTCCAGGTATCTGGCAGGACTCGTGCGTCTGCCCGGCCGCGCACAAAACGCAGCGTGGCGTGGCCAGGTGCGCGTATCCATCGGGAAACGGGCCGCTGCCCTGGCGGCGGAAGCCCACACCGGTGGCAGCGACGGCAGCGACGGTCGCCCCGTGGTAGCCGTCGAAGAAGGACAGGACCCAGGTGCGTTCGGGTCGGCCGGACAGTGCGTGCCACATGCGGGCGATCTTCATCGCTGCTTCCGTGGCCTCCGAGCCGGAGTTGCAGTACAGCGTACGATTTAGTCCCTCGGGGGTGATCGAGGCGATGCGCTGGGCCAGCAGGGCGGCTGGCACCGTGCCGACCTCGGCCAGGTCCCATGTCATCAGCGAGGAGGCCTGCTTGCTGATGGCCTCGACTACACGGGGGTGACCGTAGCCCACTGCTGCGTTGAGGGTGCCCGCCCGTAGGTCAAGGTAGGACCGGCCGCGGTCGTCCACGACACGGCAACCGTGTCCTTCCACCAGCATCAGCCGCTCGATTGCCAAATCCACCGGACTCCACGGATGCCACAGATGCGCGGCATCGGCCTGCCGTGCACCAGTTGCCTCGGCTTCCAGGATCGGCCGTCTAGCCACGACACGCACAGCTTTCCTCCCTCTCATGCGGGATCTCGCCTGGGCGGGTGGGGAGGGAGATCCCTGCGCAGCGCAGTTAATCGCCCGCCGACACTCGATCCGTCCCTAGTTAGGGCGAACGCCTCGTCGGCGATCACGCGAGCCATGTCCCCCGGTTTGCGGTCGCTGCTGTCGACCACCAACAGCCGCCGGTGGCGGCGGCCCATCCCGTGCACGTGGAAGGCATGGAAGCGTTCGGCGAACGCCGAGTCCTGCACGCTGCGCACATCACGGCAGTCGACGTAGTCACGGCCCGCTATTCGCTTCGCCCGCGCTGCAGGCGAGGCGTGGAGGTAGATGGCGAGGTCGAAGGGAGCCAGCAGCTTGGGCCACCGGAGAAACAGCGCCGCCGCGAGGTACGGTCCTCCTGCCATGCCGAAGGCCACGGTTCTGTCCGCATAGCCGTCCTGGATGATCACGGCATTGTACGGACGGGGTGGATCGAACCGGACCAGAAGGCTGTCCAGCGCGAACCCACCGACCAGATAAGCAGTCGTGGTCCACCAACTATCGGGCTGCCGCGCGGAGGAGAGCTGTCGCAGCACCTGCTCCAGCGGATGGTGCTCGGCGAGCATGCCCCGGTGCCGCGTCGCGGAGATCCCGCGCGACGCGAACTCGGCGATCAGGGCACGGACCAGCGTCGTCTTGCCGGCCATGTCAAGTCCGTCAATGAGAATACGCATGCCGGTCCTTTGCAGACGGGTAGAAGTATGCGGATGCGGCGCGGCACGGGAGCGAGGCCGGGTCGGCTGGCCAACGGGGACAAGGCTGGTCATGGGCGCCTCCCCGGTTCGTAACGTTCGTCGGCGGGGGCCTGCGAGTACTTCCTGCCGGGCGTAAGGCGGGTACCGCTGCTGAACTGGCCTGCACGGCCTCGCGTAGCCAGGTACTGCCGACAAAAGACCACGATGGTCGACCAGATGCCGCTCTGCATGACGGCGATGCATCCGATCGCGTCACAGTGCTTCCAGCGGTTGATGGTGCCGTACTGGTCCCCTTCAGCGGCGGCTCGTTCACGGGTGTCCTGGGCCGGGGCGGAGAAGGGATATTCGAGCCGGTAGTCGAGGGTGGCTCTGTAGGCGAGATGAGCGCAGCAAGATCCACCTGTGAGGAGGAACCCGTCAATCCTTGCCGGCGACTCCAGGCAACGCGACCTACGTGCAGGAGGACATAGAAGGGGCCGGCTCCTTCTGACCCACCGCGCGCGCATCAGGCGACGCTCGAGTAAACGTCCGCTCCCACTCTGGCCCACATAACCTTGCCGTCTGTGAGGCGTTGCACGCCGAATGCGTCGGCGTACTGCGCCACCAAGTACAGGCCTCGTCCGCTGGGCGCATCCAGATCCGGCATCTCCTGGGGAACACTCGGCACCACGGTGGAGTAATCCCGTACGCCCAGTTGAACGCCGAAGTCCAGACCGCGCACCGTGAGCACGAATTGTTCGCTGTCGGTATGTCGGACATTGCTGCACAACTCGGTGAGGACCAGCAGACACCGATCCGATACCTGCTGCATCTTCCACAAGGCCAGATGAATCTCCATGAGCCGTCGGATGGGCTCCAACGCCTGGGCGTTGAATTGCTGAGCTATGGAAAACCGCTGCTCAGGAGCCGAGCGCTCTTCCATCGTCGTGGCGTCCATGGCCCCTCCGCGGGGTGGGCAGCAAGTGCGTGCAGCCGACCGCGTCACGCTTCAACGTCAACCCGACACGATCTGTGTTCCGAGAACGATGATGAGCGAAACCCCGCTCTCGCGCAATAGGCTTATGGAGAAAGTTTCTCCAGAGAAATCAGCCATACCAGCAACATGGCGGGTTCCGCTAGGCTCTTCACAGGGAGGTCTTCATGCCAGAGGTCAGAGCTACCGTGCGGCGTCGGCGCCTGGGTCGGGAACTGGAGGAGCTACGGCGCGCGTGCGGGCTCACGCTGGAAGACGCCGCTGTTCTTCTCCAGCGTCCCAAGACGTCTCTCAGCAAGATCGAGAACGGCAGGCAGCAGCTTCCGGTCAGAGATGTGCCGTTCATCCTCGACCAGTACAAACTCCAGGACCCGGCCCGCTATGAAGCGATCATGGAGCTGGCGCGCCAGGCCGCCAAACGAAACTGGTGGCAGCAGTTTCACGGGGTTGTGCGCGACCCCTTCGCCGATTACCTCAGCCTTGAGGAGGCGGCAACCTTGATCTTCAAGTGGTCGCCGCTACTCATCCCAGGATTGCTGCAAACCGAGGCTTACGCACGTCATGTGGTGGCCGCCAGCCGTATGTGGCAAACCGACGAGGAGATCGACAGGTTCGTGCAGTTACGCATGAACCGCAAAAGCACGGTTCTGGACCGTGACGACCCGTCGCAGCTGTGGGTGGTGCTGTCGGAGATGGCCGTCCGCCAGCGCGTGGGCACCCCAGGCACGGCGGTCATGAGAGAGCAACTGGAACATCTCAGGGACATAGCCGCCGACCGCAGCCGCTCCCACGTCCAGATCGTCCTGCTGCCCTATTCGGCAGGCGAGCACGCCGGACTCGAAGGCGCTTTCACATGGATGCGTTTCGAGGCCGGCCCCGACATCGTCTGCCTGGAAGCACTCACCTCAGCGCAATATCTTGAAGAGGAAGACGAGGTGGGTCGATACGCGACAGCCGCTGACCACCTTCGCTCGGCTGCCCAATCACCCCGCGATACAATCGCGACACTCAATAAGATGATCAAGGAACTGTGAGCGAAATGACCACCTGCCCCGTCCCCGAATCCCTGATCTGGACCACCAGCAGCTTCAGTGACGGGGGAGCCAACTGCGTCATGGTAGGCCGTGGGGCCACCGATTTCGTGGGCGTGGGCGACTCGAAGACCGCCGACATGCCGGCCATCATGTTCCCCATCACGGCCTGGTCGCAGTTCCTCAACACCATCAAGACCGATCCGCTCAACGCCGAGCCCATTGATGACGAGCCGATCGCGTGGCCGCAGGAAAAGTCGGCGTTGTACGAGCTCGACCTTACCGGCGTCACATGGCAAAGCGCCCCGGGAAGCAGTCCAACCGACCGCGTTGAAATCGCTCTTCTCGGCGATGGGGCGGTTGCCTTGCGCCATCCGAAGTCGACCACGCCCCTGCGCTACACCCGCGGCGAATGGAGAGCATTCACCCGTGGTGTCATGGCCAACGAGTTCGACGTACCAGCACCCGCATGACAGAAGACCCGCGACAGGACACCACCCCACCTGAAACGAAACCGTCCTGGCCAGGATCCTCAACCACTCTCATGGGACACGATGCGGTGACCAAGGAACGCCGGTTCGGGGATCACAGCCAAGCGCACCGTGAATGGCGCGCTTCACGTGCTCGCCGCCCACGCCCCCGGGCTGGCGCCCGCACCGGTGCGCGCATCTCAGCAGCCTCCCGCCGACGGTGGAGATGTCACGACTGGCAGGTCTACCGCTGGGCTCCACGCCGCCGACGCATCAGCAACGAGGCGATAGCCGCCGCCATCACCACGGTGCAGACTGCGATCCCGACCCCGACCCCGACCCCGACCCCGATGCCGGTGCTCGCCGAACGCCCGCCGCGACTGGGGACATCCCGCCGCGATGCTCACCGAGGTCAGAACCTGGTACGCCAGGCGACCACAATTGGGGTCTGACCCGCTGGTGACCAAGGCCTTCGACGCCGGAGCCGGATGGCTCTTCCACTAAATCCTGGACGCAGCGACCGCCGCGCCAACGGCGGTGGTCTTCGGATCCGGAGAGGGCAACTTGGCCAACTTGACCGTTTGGCCGGGGCGCGGCAGAGGCCCTCGAAGGGCCGTTCACCCAACCGGGTCAAGGCGCACAGCACTCGACCATGTTCCCGTAGGCCACCGAAATCTCCCTCTGAACCGTGCCGGGCACTTCACGACATCATCCCGGCGCAGTTCATACTTGCCTGGTTGGCCGCAGCAGTACGGCCCAGGCGGTGATAGTGCTCACTCATCAGCGGCTATCCCGCACCGAGTCTGCCCGCCAGCTTGACCCGGTAGCTCCCATTAGGCGGCGAGTTGCTCGGGAGCAGGCTCCCGAGTGCTTCTCGGGGGGCGCTGGGCGAGAGCTGCTTGGATCCGTGATGCTTTGGGGTGGCCGACCCGGAGCTCTCGTTTGATCCGGCGGATCGAAGGGATCTCTCCTTCGTCGAGCTCGTTGGCGTAGAGCTCGATCGCGGCGAGGACGTCCGGGTCCGGGAGGGGCCGCAGAGCGGCTTCGGGGCTGTCGCCCGGGGAGAACGTCTCGGAGTGATCGTCGGCAGGGTCGGCGGACGCTGCTGCCTGTTCTGGTGGGTGTTCCTTTCCCGAGGCGGGGGCGGTTGGGGTGGGGCGGGCGTCGCGTAGGAGGCGGATGAGGAGTTCGAAGGAGCCGACCGCGACCAGGGCGGGCCAGCCGGCCACGATGGCTCCGACGATGCCGTGTCCGAGGCCGTTGGCGACGTTGGCTCCGACGGTGGCGCAGACGCCGATGAAGAGCAGGCCCCAGGCGTGCCAGGGTGCTCTGCGGTTCTTGCGGGTGTAGTGCAGGATCACCAGGGAGCAGGTCGCGACCAGCCCGTCGACGGTCAGGGGAAGGGCTTGGGCGGTGGTGCCGGTTTCGCCGTAGCGGGTGACGAGCCGGTAGGCGTGTCCGTAGCTGATCACGGCGGCGATCCCGGTGACCACCAGGACGGAGAACGCCGCTCCCCAGCGGATCACCCGGTCTCCGCTGGTCTCCTCGGCGTTTCCGGTCGCCTTCTCGGCGTCTTCGGCCAACGCGACAGCGGGTTCTGCCCACGGGACGGTATCGGTCTGGTATTGAGAATCGTCGGTCAAGTACTACTCCAAGTCATCGGATCAGAGGAGAAGCGCGCTCCTGGGGGTGTGGGAGCGGTTCAGGCGGCTGCGCGGGTCCGGAGCTCGGACAGCGGAAGCGGTCGGGAGCGGCCTGCGCGCCGGTCACGCAGGATCGCCACATCGCCGAGTTGGTCGCGAAGGTCTTGCTCGGTGGCCTCGGCGGCGGCGAACCCTGTGGGATCGACGGCGAGCATGTGGGCCCATTGGCGGATTCCCGCTCTCACGCAGAAGCCGCTGCAGTTCGCGTGGCTCAGGTTGTAGGGCGGGTAGTAGAGGGCCGGCGGACGCAACCCGAGGTTGATGGCCCAATCGAGCATCTCGGTCTTGGTCAGGTACGGCCGTTCGCACATCGGGAACTCGACCGTCCACGGAGCCCAGCCCCGTGTGATCGACGAAGTCCGGTGTGCTTCGAAGTGATCGATGCCGACGTAGAGGATCGCCTGGTGCGGGTCGATGTGGGCTTCCAGCCAGCGGCGGGCCGGAACCTGCTTCAACCAGCGAGAGCAGGGCGCGACGCGGTTGTTCCCGAGGAAACGGACGTCCCGGAACAGCTCGAAGGGCGTCCGCCCGTCGCAGACCCGGACGACGGGGAGGCCGAGTTGCTCGGCCGCGTCCCGGCTGAAGCGGTACAGGTCGGGATGCTCGATGAGGGTGTCGGCGAATACCAGGATCATCTTTTTGGTTCCGTGCCGTGCTGCGACACGTTGGGTGGTGGCCCAGGAGCCGATCCCGCCCGACCACTGCACCACCCGCCACGGGTCGGTACCACCGGGGAGGGGGTCCGGGATCACGCGGCACCACCGGCCTGCCATTCGTCTCCGGATGCTTCTGAGCCGGGAGCGCTGGTCGAGAACGCTTCCGGATATCGGAACCGGGCCTCGGGGGCGGTCATCTGACCGCCGGCCTGGTCGTAGGGGAGCCGGTCGGTCCATCCGGCTCCACCCAGTGCGTTGCGGGAGTTGGCCATGGTGACCACGTCCAGGTGGATGCTGTTGACGCCGTTGGCCACGGTGAGGGACTTGGAGTTGACCCGGACGATCTCGTACCAGCGCCGCCCGGACTTGACGAAGTCGCCGCGGGAGAAGTCGGCGCTGGACCAGGCCCTCCGGCCCTGCTGCTCCTGGAGCTTGGCGATGTGCGCCTTCCAGTAGGTGATCTCCTCGGTCAGCAGGGTGATCTGCGACTCGGTGACCGCGCGGGCGGCCGGGCTGACGGCGATGAGAACCTCGGCGGAGTTGCCGGCCTCGTTACGGGAGAGCAGGCGGGAGCCTTCCGGGCGGTCGGCCAGTCGCTCCTCCAGGGATCGCCCGTAGTCGTCGGTCCAGTCGGTGGTGACGGTGATCTCCCAGTGCTGGGTCTCGCCGCGCAGGTAGCGCTGGTGGCGGCGGAGTTCGGCCTCCAGTCGCTCGACGCGCCGCTGCGTCGTGCCCAGGGCCTCGCGGCCGGACTGGTATGCCGCTGCGGCCTTGGCTCGCCCCGCCCACCGTTCGCCGCGGTCCACGTGTTCGCGGCCTCGGTCCTCCTTGGCGTTGCGCTTCTCCTGCTGCCGCACGGTCCGGTTGTAGGAGTGGTGGCCGATCAGGTGCGGCTGTCCGAGGGGGATCCGGCTGCGTTCCTGCCTGACCTGGTCGATCATCGCGTCGCCCTTGGTGAGGGCGTGGTCGGCGTAGCCGCTGAACCGCTCGGTGCGTTCCTCGGCGCGGTCGTAGCGCTCGGCCTCCAGTTCGGCGAAGCTCGTGGTAGGCAGGGTGATGTTGTCGATCTCGACCTTCACCTCGTGCCCGGCCTCAGCCAGCGCGGCGGCGCACCGGTCGATGTAGTGCTGCTTGGCCGGGCGGCGGCGGGTGGAGGCCACGTACCAGTACGCCTCCCCGTGGTCGGGGTGGTCGTCCAGGTGCCGGGACGGGCGGAAACCGGCGTCGTGGATGATCTCTCCTGAGTCGTCGCGGGGGGTGGTGCCGTAGACGACGGTGCCGGTCTCCAGCGTGTGACTGATAACGATCATGAGCGTGTGGGTCCTTCCGGAAATGAAAGAGCGTCTCGCTGTGCCGGCGAGACGCTCGACGTGGTGGTGGCGGGGCCTCAGCCCCAGTTGTCGAGGTATTCGGGGTTGGGGAACTGCGTCATGGCGCCGGCGATCTCGCTGTAGGGGATGTCGAAGGCCTCGCCCCACAGGTGCCAGGCCGCGTGGTAGGCCCAGTCGGCGACGGCGCTGCGGTCGTCTTCGTGGACGTGATCGGACCAGGCGCTGATCCGCTGGTGGCCGTGACGCCAGGTCACCGCCCGGACGTGTGCTAGCGCCCACTGTTCTCCGGGATGCTCGGGGAGATCCCGGACGTCCTGCTGGGTCGTCGCCCACGCGGCCAACGCGCGGGCCAGGTCCCAGAATTGGAAGCGGCCGCGGATGGCCAGCGTGAACTCAAGCCGGCCGTCCGGTCCCTGCGACAGGGTGAGCCGGGTGGCACGGATCCGCTGCGCGGTGGTCATGGCGGGAGTGGTCTTCACGCTGCCCCCGTCCGCGAGGTGAGGTTGTGCTCGTCAACCCATCGCTGAGCGGAGGCCTCGCCGGGGAAGTACGCCAGCTTCCCGTTGATGTACCAAGGCAAGGTCCGCTGGCCATCGTGGCCACCGCGAGCAGGAACGTCGTCGGGGTGGGGTTCCAGCGGGGCGACCTGCTGCCCGTAGTTGCACATGTCGCGTGCCACCCACGGCAGCCCCTGGATCACCTCGACTCCGCCTTCGGGGCCTTGGGCGTAGTAGCGTCCCGGCTGCTGGGGGTCCCACTGGAATCCGCACATGTAGTCGCGGGAGTCTTTGTGGATGTAGGCACCGTCGGGTGCCGGCAGGGCATGCCCGCACGCCGGGCACTGCTCTGGGCACGCCGGGGCGGCGTCACCGGTCTTGGTCACCGTCGCCTTCCTTTCTGCGAGTCTGCGAGGTTCTGTAAGGCCCCAGATCAGGGGCGGGGTGGGCCTGTGGTTGGGCCGGGCGTTCTTTTACGCCGTGTGGTTGAGCGGGAGGAGGTCTTCCACGACGCCGGGGTGGGCCCGGTTCACGCGCTCCAGCAGTTCGGCACGCCAGGCAAGCGCGTAGTCGATGCAGTTGCCGCAGTGGCCGTGCGGGTGCCGGGGGTGGCGGGCTTCCCATCGGGCGGCTCGTGACCAGGCGAGGCTGTCGCTGGAGACGATGTCGCCGGCGCAGGAGATCAGACCGGTGGTCTTGTAGCCGAAGGTGTGCAGCCGAAGCCCCAAGCGGGCGAGCCGGGAGATCATGAGCGCGACGGGCAGGGTGTTGCCCTTGCGGCAGATCGAGCCGAGCCCGACGACCGGTTCCTCACGCAGGTCGATCCCGGCGGCCAGCCACTGCTCCAGGTGGTCGAGGTAGTCCCGGGGACGCCTGCCTTGCAGGACCAGCATCCACGGCAGATCAGGTTCGAGGCTGCGTAGCTCCAGCCCGTTGATGATCGTCGCCCGCTGATGCTCTGCAACCGACAGCCCGGTGCTGGCCAGCGATTGGTCTTCGCACGGCCAGTCGAGTTGGGCGATGTGGCGGGGAGGGCCGATCTCGTCGTGGTAGCGGCGCACCATCCGCGCGTAGGCGCGGGCGCCCAGGCGCCAGCGCCCATACCGGGTGAGTTCCGTGTACGCCCCGGAGTCCAGGCCCCACACCCCGCCGCCGGCCAGGCGGGGAAGGGAGGAAAGCGGCGAGAGCGCGTGCTGCGAGACGTACAGCGGAACGCGCACCCGGGCCAGCCAGTCGGGGTGGTGGGTACCGAGGAAGAAGCGCATCAGGCCGCCTCCGGGGCATCGCGGCCCTGAGCGGCGGCTGCCGGACGGGGCAGCAGACGAGGATCGGTGGCGATGCGCGTGGACAACGCGACCAAGCCGCGGCGGACCGGTTCCCCTCCGGCCGCCACCTCGACGAACACCTCATCCAGCACGGCGAATGCCTCGGCATCACTCTCCGCGGCCACCTCCAGGGTCACCTCAACGGTCGAGCGGTAGCGGAAGGTCGGCCCAGGGGGTGGGAACGGCACCTGCGACAGGTCGACGGTGCTGTGCCGGCCGGCCTGGTCGATCACGGTGAACACGTTGGCGGCCGAACCGGGAGCGCTGCGATCGGCCCAGGCCAACTCCGCCGCGTGCCGAGGAGACTCGGCGTACTGATCGATCTCCCACCGCACCAGGTAGTCAGGCATCTGCCACCTCGCCCGTGTGAGCTTCGGAGGCGAAGTCGATTTCGGCGAGGCGTTCCTGCGTCTCGATGAGCGGCGGTGCCGCGGGCGGACGATCCTTGGAGGAGTCGTCCTTTGGGGACGTGGAACAGCAGTGGGTGCCGCGTGGTGCGGCCGCCGTCTGCTGGTTGGGGGTGGTGGTCAGCATGCGATCTCCTGTCGCGGGAGAAGACAACCGCTCCCGGCCGGTGAGCCGGCCAGGGGCGGCAGGGGGAGGTCATGCGGGTCGGAAGCAGGCCGGTGAACCGTGGCCCGCACATGTCCGGCTCGCAGGTGATCGAGATCGTTCAGTCGAAGTGGATCTGACGGAACACCTCGTCGACCGCCTTGACGGCCTCGTCTTCCGGCATCTCCTCCAGCCGGGCCAGCGGCCCGGTGTCGACGTCGTGCCGGTCGGACAGGTGGGCCTGGGCGATGGCCTCGCGCAGGATCTTGCGGGTTTCGGAGCTCATCTCGGTCATGACGTGTTTCCTTCCAGGAGGAGAAAAAGAGCCGCCCCCGGCCAAGCTGCCGGGGGCGGGCCGGACAGCAGGGGAAAGCGAACGGGTTGGCCGGGCTGACGCGGCTGAGGTCACATCCCGCCGGTGGTTAAGGTCGATCGGGGCAACCAGCCCTTCGCTGATGCCGACACCGTGTTCGGCCGGTCGTCATCGCAGGCCGGACACCAGTCGAGGTAGGCGTGGTCACCAGCCGGCCCAACGGCAACGGCGAGGTATTCCTGCGCCGCGATGAGCAGTTCTTCCACGGGCGGGTGATCGTTCATCGAGTCGTCCTTTCACGACGGGGAACGGCATAGGGCAGCCGCGCGGCGCGGCTGCCCTATGCCGGCCAGGGGTGGTGGTCAGGCGGCGTCGGCGTGGACGTCGGCGGCGTCGAACTCCTCGGCGAGGTCGTCGGCTATCGCCTCCTCCACGTGGGCGGCCAGGTGGACCTCCTGCGGACCCGCTGCGGCGTCCGCGGGACCGGATGCCGACGCCGGGCCGGCGGAGGCGTCCGGCTCGGCAACGGGGCCCGGTTCGGACTCCTGCGTCCCCTGCGGTGCCTGCTCGACGGCGTCGATCGGCTGGTCATCGTGCTCCTCGGGGTCCTGACCGGCTACCGCCGTCTCGGTACCGGTCTGGTCGGCGTCTGCTTCCTCGATGAGGTCTTCGGCGGGGTTGTCGCCGCGGTAGGCAACGCCGTCGGCAACGGCCTTCTCGATCGGGCTGGGTTCATGGCCGTGCTTGGCGCCGATGTCGGCGACGAACCGCAGCCAGACCCCGGCGTCCTCGCGGGTACACGGGGAGTACTTGTCCTGGCGCCAGGTGTTGCGCCGCTCACCGTCACCGGTGATCTCCCGCTCGTAGGCGGTCGCGATGGGGGCGAGCGCGATCATCCACAGGCCCGGCTGGGTGCTCTTGGCGACCGTCTCCGGGGTCGGGTGGCCGAAGGACTCGAACAGCCGGGAGTGCCGGGCACCCCCCAGCGCGCGGCACAGCGGCTCGGGCATCGTGACGAGCTGCTCGGTGATGAACCGGGCGATCGTGGACGCCACGTTCCTGGGCGGCGTCTTGAGCATCAGGAACTCGTGCAGCCACTGCTGGCGGACCGTGCCGGCGGCGACCCACGCCTTGTTCCCTTCGATCACGATCTTGCGGTCGGCGTTCGGCTTGGCCTCCTGAGCGACGGGCGCCACTACGGCCGGTTCGGGAGGATTGGTGGTGCCGGTCTCGGCGAACACATGGCCGTACTCGACCGGGTCCAGGCAGTAGTGGTTCGGGGAAGCGCTCATCCAAGGGCCGAGCGAAGCGCCCCGGCCGGGGCAGTCCTTATGGGCGTCGGCGTCCATCTGCTGGGAGCCGTTCAACAGGCGGGACAACGGCACGGCGCCCTCGGGCCGTTCGCCGGTGATCGTGATCCCGGCCTGCTCCAGCTCGGCGATCATCTTGGCGCGACGGGACTTGGCTTCCCGCTCGTCCAGCAGGCGCTGCACCGTGTACTTCAGCGGGCCGTACCGGTTGCGGCGGATCACCTCCATCGCCTCGGGGTCGTCCTCGAACGGTTTGAGCAGCGCCAGCTCCTCCAGCGTCCACTCATAATCCATCCCCGCGGCGATCTCCTTGGCCATGTAGTTGAGACCGCCGGCCCGTACCCCGGCCTTCACCTCGTCTGCGGAAAGGCCCGTGGCTTTGCGGATCTCGGCTCGCGTCATGCCGGCCTGCGACGCCGAGAACAGCGCCTGCGCCTCCTCATGCACCGTCAGGCTCGTGCGGAACCTGCTGCTGATCAGCATGTGCAGGTACTGAAGGCCCTCGTCATCGGCGGTGTCGGCGGAGAAGAAGTACGGCACCGCCGCCAGGCCGACCTTCAGCGCGGCGTCCAGGCGGATATTGCCGTCCACCACCCGGTACCCGCCGCCCGGCTCGACGGTGATCTCCAGCGGGGTGATGATCCCCGCTGACGCGACCGACCGGCAGAACGCCTGGCCGGCCTGTCTGTCGTCCCGGACGTTCCCCGGGTGGCAGACCAGCAGCTCCACCGGGATCATGGGCCGCTCGGTGTACGCCAGGATCTCGTCTCGCTCAGCATCGGCGTCCAGGTCCGCGCCAACCGGGATGTCGTGATCGATGACTACGTCTTCCAGAATGTCGGGTTCGGTTGCGACTTCGGTCATGTGCCCTCCACAGGCTTATTACGCCGGGCTGGCCTGGCCACCGCGATTCTGCGGCGGCCGGGGGACACAGGGATGGTCCCTGCCCGGCTCAAGGCGCCCGCGACGCACGCAGATGGGAACGCAATCCGGCTGTCCCGGCACGGCCAAGATGTTTTCCGACGAAGGAGGAAAAGATCTCTGGGCGGGCTGGGGCGAGCGCAGCGAGAGCCGGTTGCGGGCACGGCAAGGGCGGCGCAGCCTTAGGAGCCGGGCAGGGACCTGGGACCTACGGACGCGTACGCTCCGCGGCGTCGAACAGATGGCGAGAACCGCTGGTGCAGCCCCAATTACTGACCCGGGGTGTCACCGCCTGCCGGGCTTCCTTCGGTGAGATCTCAGTCGTCCCGGGAGACGATCACTGGTTGGCGTTTGATGATGGCGAAGACCGGGGTGGAGGGCCCGACGTAGGCGCCGGTGACGTTGTAGTCGATCCACTCGGCGGCCTCCTCTTCGTCCATGCCCCACCCCAAGAGGACTCGCAGGCAAAGAGCCAGGTCGTACAGAGCGACGATCCGCCGCGAGTTGCCGAACCAGCCCTCGGCCATACCGATCAACGCGTCCTCGAAACCGTCGGCCAGCAGCGCTTCGCCGTCACTGCATTCGGCCAACCGGTCCCGAATGTCCTCGAAGGACGAGTCAGTCATGCTGCGTGCCCTCGTCCTTCCTGTGGCGGGGTCGGCCGCCTCGGTGACGGCCACAGCCCTGCGGAGCCATCACGAGCGGCAGCCCGCTCCTAACGTCGAAGGGCTGGCCGGCCGCCACTGCGGCCTTGAGCTGGTCCTGGAAGTCCCTGGCCAGGGCCGAGACACCAAACGAGCGGCCCCTCCTGCGACCGGCCACTATCCAGCACACTCGGTGAACCCGACCTCGCGGACCCTCGTGGGTGCGGATCCAGTCACAGATCCAGATCTTGTAGGTGATCCCACGCTGGTGGCCGCGAGCGTGAGAGGTTTTGCGGTCGATGGGTGATGCGTTCATGCTGCGAGCAGCTCCCTTGTTCGATGAGGGTTAACTGTGCCGCCGGGCGGTCCATCCCGGGGACACCCCGGCTATCGCGTCACTTGGAGGGCTGTGCCATCCTCGTCGCTACTACCTTTGTAGACGACATGTGGATATATTATACTGAGATATATGAACTGGTCAATGGAGTTGGGCTCGAGTCAGGGTAGATGATCAAGGAATGGAGCGGTCGGGGAGCGGTGGACATATGGTTCGGGCAGAGGCACTGATCCGCCATGCCAACGGCCAAGTACGCCTGTGGGGCTGACTCACTTTGCAGTGAGTTAGTCCACGATGACCGCGCCGAACTGACGGGCGCGGGGCTGGACACCCTGGAGGCGGTCGGCGACCACCTGCTGGCCCTTGCCCCGTAGTTGGTTTCGAGCTCCCCACGGCACACCCGCATCGTCAGGATTCAGGAGTGGCTTTGTTCACCGTGAGATAGCCTGTTCGGCAGCGGCTCAGTACCACGATCGGCGGCGCCATCGAGTGACACCGGCGTGGCGTGCGGGACAATTGGTCTTATGGTGGACAGCAGCGATGAAGAAACTCTGAGAAGGTTCGTGCTCCGGGCACGCAGGGTCCAGGCGCATTCGCTGGTTCAGAACTGGAACGAGCTGCTCTACCACGCCGACGGATCATTCGAGGGCAACCTCGACGTCACTGGAAGGTTTTCGTTCACGAGACGCCTGCCGGACAACGAGGAGGCGTTCGAATCCCTCGCAGCTCGCATACGACCGTTGACGCTGAAGTCCGAGCCGGTCTACTACGAGACCGTGTTCAAGGCCCTCGAGCGACTCCTGACCGAGGAAGCGGCGGTCGACGAGCCGGAGCAGAAACGATTCGACCAGCTGCGTCGCGCGTGGTCGGCCGCGGAGATCCAGGGCACGCAGACTCGGGCATACGCCGTCCAGTCCATCCGGGTCGACGGCACCGAGGCGACCACCATGGTCTCCGACACCCAGCTCGCGGCCGGGTGGCTCTACGCTGATCTCGTTCATGCCGACGCGCAGGGACCGAAGAGGGAGGCACTCGCTTTCCCCCTCCGGGAGCGATACGCCGCCGCCGTGCGGCTCTTCTCGCACATCGCTGCGCTGACCGTAGAGACGCTGCGCTTGGTCGAATCACTGAGGGACGCCGGGACGATCTCGTTGACGGTGTCCGCATGGGATGAAGACGTGGTGATCGGAACCACAGAACTCTCTGAGGAAGCGCGAGCGTTCGTGGCGGCCCCCGGCGCCACGAAGCCTGACCTGCGTGACTCGCTGTGCTTGGGCGAGGAGTGGAGCCAGGTCACAGTCACCGAACTGCTCCGGCAGGACCCCGCGAACCGCGTGCGCGTTGTGCTCAAAGACGAGCACGGATCGACGATCGCATCCTATGACGCCGCTGTCGTGCACCGGAAGCTCGAGGAGAACGCGGCGCACTGGCAGGTTCTGGTCGCCGGTAGCGCGATCTTCAAATTCTCCTTCGACCTTGAAGGCGAACACATGGTCGGCGGCCACCTCGTCGAAGGGGAAGCCTTCGACTCGACGAACGAGCTCAAGCTCTCATCGACGGTTCTGCTGATCCAACTCCATCGCGCCACGACGATGAAGTTCGAGCTCCGAGGGCAGGAGTTCGTCACGTTGGGGCCGCCGACGTCTTCTGCCAAAAAGCTCCGCGAACTCGAAGTTGTCGCGGAAACGGTTGGTGACATCGTGACGATCGAGCGGCTGAGCGGGCAGAGGTGCGATCCGTGCAACGGCACATTCGACGACCGTGATCGTGTTCGGCTGCGCCGAGTCCGCCTCGTGTGGGAGGGACAGGTCGTGCATGCCATGCGTCATCCTGTGACGGTCACTGCGCCTACGGGCGCGCCGCCGCAGGTCGTGGTCGTCGCGGCCGGAACGCTCGACGTTGGCGGAGCGAGTGTGCCGACGCTGACCACGTACATGCGTCACTCGGCAATGACTTGCACAGAGCAGGGAGACGATGCCGAAGTCGGTGCGGAAGCGAAGAAGTTCGAGGTCTGCCCGCCGCAGGGGGAGCAGTTCATCGCCTGGGCGCCCGAGCGCGTGCAGGTGTTGGGTGACGATGACCTCGTGCCGACAGCGTCCTGGGGTTTGATCGGGATAGACGAGTCCATGGTCACCTACTGACCCAGACAACGCCCAGCGGGGCGTTAGCGCAACTCGGATGGGAGCCGACCACAGATCACTGGAGCCGGCTGTCCTGGCTCAGCCGAAAGTGAGCGGCGATGAACTCCCGCACCGGACGGGTGTACCCCTCCCAGCCATGGTAGGAGAAGCCTTCACGCCGGGCTGCGCGGTCAACCGTGTCGAGCGCCTGCGCCAGGCGCAGGTCATCCCCGTGAAAGATCTCTCCTCGCATTGCGGGTTCGCGCAGTAACTGTTCGGCGGCCGGGGTGGTGCGCGGGGTGTTGTAGTGGGCGAAGTTCGGGTAATAGTCGCCGCCGATGTCGAGTCCCACCAGGCAGGTGAGGAAGTCGAACTGGGTGAGGCTGGTCAGGATGCGCTCGTCCTGCGCCTCGACGTCCGGGCGCAGGCACTCAAGCCGGCGGACCACGTCGCGGGCGAAGCTCAGCAGCGACAGCTCGACCTTCTCGGTGCTGTGCCGGGTTTCCAGGAGGCCCGCCCGGCTGGCCATGCTCAAGCTGTGTGTGGTCCAGGTGCGGTAGCTGTCGTGGCCGAGGGGCACGCGGTGCTCGGCGAGTGTTCTGACCGCCGGCCACTTGCCGCCTCGAACGGCAAGCGCTCCCAGCGCGAGCACACGTTCGGTCATCGTGAGCCAGAACGTGGCGATGGGCTGGGGAAGGTAGCTCTGCCCGACCCCTATCTGTTCGAACGGAAGATCCTCCCGCCAACGTTTCCGCCCAAACATGCCGCCGACCTGGTGCCTGGTGGCCCTGCCCGGCAAGCCGTCGTGCCGCGCGAACGCCGTCATCGGTGGGAAATGTCGTTTATGTCCCTCCCTGCTGTCGGGGACGGCCGTGACGGCGATGGCCGAGGCGGCAGGCGCTCAGCCGACCTCCTTCTGGTCGGCTTCGGCCACCCTGCCCAGCAGACCGGCGACCGTGGCGATCAGCGCCGCGGCACTGGCGCGGGTCCATGGCTCGGTGGTGTGGTCGTCGTGAACAGCCGCCCCCAACAGGTTGAAGGTGTCCTCGGCGAATACGGCCCAGCGCTCGGCCTGGGTGCGCTCCTGCGGCCGTTTGTCCTTGACCTCCCGCGCGGTCGCTTGGGTTTGCTCCGCTTTGCGGACCACCTCCACGACCTTGCGCAGTTCGCCGAGGGCTCCCTCGATGTGGTTCTCGCGGAACAACTGGCGGGCCTTGCGTATACGGCGGGCGGCGTCCGCCAGGGTGGCGTTGTCGGTGATCGGGATCACGACCTGCACATAGGCGCCCGCGTCGACCTTGTCGAGTTCCTCGCCCCACTCGCCGCCGCCCACGTCGAAATTGAGCGTGCCGGAGCGGCTGAGCACAGTCCCCTCGTCGACGTATTGGACCTGCAGATCCAACGACACCCACAAACGGCCTGCGTTGCGCAGCGTCTCCACGATGGGGATCTGCTGGTCGGCGATGAAGCCCACCAGGGTGATCGGCGCGGTGGCCGCGGACGGGCGGGCCGGGTGCTCGGCCACCAGGCGAGTCAGGAAGTGCCGATCTCGTGAAGGAGCGGCGCTCACGTACATCGACGCCGAGATCGCCACCGGCGGCGGATCCTTGCGCTCGGTGCGGCGGCTGGCGTCAAGTATGACCTCCAGCCGGGCACCGGCGACGCCAGGAGAAAGGCGCAGCGTACGGCGGGCGGCGTCAAAGGACAGCACGTCGGATGGCGAGAACTCGATTGCGATCATGAAATGTGCCGTTCGTGGTCGTGATGGGCGAACAGGCCATTGTGTCGCTCGCCGTTCGCGATATGCAGGCGAATTCCCGAGCTGCTCCCGCGCTCGGCGCCAGCGGAACAGGCCGACGCCGCAGCATCTCCGCAGCTGCATGACGAGGCCGACGGCGTGTCCGCCGCGCGGGAGTCGGGGAGCCGCGAGGCGCCCGTGCCGCCAGGCGCCCACTGGCTCCTTCCGTCTTCCAGCGGGATTGCCGCTTACCAGTTGTCGGTGACGGACGGGCCTTTCGTCGCGATGGACTGGCACATTTGCCGTACCACGGTGTGTGGGTTGCCAGCGTTCGCGCCGAGTCGGTGGGCCTGTTCCATCGTGTAGTCGAACAGGTCGCGCAGGTGCTCACCGCGGCGGTGCAGGTCGGCGGCTGCGGCGTGGAACAGGGCGGCGAAGGTGTCGGTGTCGCCAGCGGACCAGGCCGCCAGCAAACGGAAGGTGAGCACGCGGGCCGGCGGTGAGTGGTCCTCGATGTTGGCCTGAGTGCCGTCGTCGTGCTCGCGGTAGGTCCATTCCTCTGGCGTGACCAACGACATGCGGGTGATGAAGTCCGCAGCCACCTTCGCCAGTCCGAACAACGCCGTGTCGTCGAACTCGAGCATCGCCTTCACCCGGGCGGAGACGATCACATGGTCGCCGAGGACCGCTTCGGCGACGGCTGCCTGCAGGAGGACAAGACCCCGCTGCACGGCTTGGACATTCACGAGCGCCTCCTCTACGTCACGGGCCTGGACCCGGGCCGAGGGCGGCATGGTGCTCATCGGCCGCAGGGTCGAGGCAAAGACCAGCAGCCCCAGATCATCTATCGCGAGGGCTGCACCCCGCAAGGGGCGATCGATGGAGAGGCGAAGGCCCAGCAATCCGCCCTGGTCGTGAACAATGCCATGAAGATGGACGACCTTCCCTGGAAACTCACCGGGGCCCGTCTCTGCGGAGCATCGGCTCACCAATGCCGCTCCGATGCCCTGGGGCACGAGCCCTGTTCATTCACGGGCCATTGGCTCGCGACCTTCATGCCCGAGTGCGACGTCCTGCAGACGGCCAACCAGTTGGATAATCTATGGGCTCGGTCGTCAGGGCCTTGGCAGCGGCAGAGTCGGCATCTGCGGCTGCCGGAGGTGCTGCCCGCCGCCGTAGACGTGCAGGCGGAAGGTGTCTGGTTCTGGGCGACCCGCCGCGTCGTAGGCACCCAGGACGGCCTCGATCCGCTCCCACAGTTTGATCGGTCCGTTCTCGCGCACCTCCCATATGTCATCGCGTTGGGTGAGGGTGGCGGCTGAGCCGGTGACGACGTCGGCCAGGTGCACCACCTCCCCGACCGCCGTCATCTGTGCGTCGGGTACCGCGCACTGGGCGAGGAACCTTAGATGAAACGCCTCCTCGGTGGCAGCGGTGATCCGCTCCGGGCTGTGCAAAGCGGCGCGCGCGGTCTGTGGTAGGTCGGCGGCCCAGTGGGCGGGGTTGCCGAAGGCAGGGGCGGAGTGAGTCCGGGCGGACATGAAAGAGACGGTGCCGCCGATCAGCGGCCCCTCTGCGGTGCCGTCGTGCGCGACGGTCAGCAGGACGCGGGCATACCCGTAGAGCCAGCCGCTCAAGGTAAGCAGGATCTTGCCACCAGGCCGTGTCTGGGCAATCAGAGCCGGGGGAACGGTGCGGAAGGAGCAGGCGGCCACGATCCGATCGAAGCGGGCTTCGGGCCAGTACCCATAAAGCCCGTCGGCCACTGCGAGGGTTGGGGTGTAGCCGCAGCTGTACAGCGCGGCCGCGGCCTGATCGAGCCGTCTACCGTCGACCTCAATGGAGGTGACATCGGAGGAGCCGAGACGTTCGCAGGCCAGTGCGGTCGAGTAGCCCGTTCCCGTGCCGATCTCGAGCACTGAGTGACCTTCTTGCATATCGGCGTCGGCCCACATGCGCACGACGAGGGACGGCAGGGTGGAAGAGGAGGTCGGGGCGCCGCCGTGCCGCCTCACCGGGCTCTTCCAGTCGGGTTCGTCGCCGTCGAACTGCGTGATCAGGGTGGTGTCGGAGTAAGCGGCGCTCAGCCACCGGCCGTAGTCGAGTTCGGCGGTGGCCGGCTCCCAAACTGTCAGTCCCTGGTCGTCGCGCCAGTCGGCGGGCAGATAGAAACCCGGCACGAACCGGTGCCGAGGCACCGTCTCCACTGCTGCCCGCCAGCCCGGGTCATCGAGAACGCCGTCCTCGGCGAGGGCGTCGGCCATCGCGCGGCGCAGGCGCGCCCCGTCAGTCTCACAATCGGCGGGCATGGTCATGGCACCGCCTCCTTCCTGCTGAGGATGTGGGCGAATGTGTCGGCGATCTGGTCGGAGTCGGGTAGCCAGCCCCACTGTCCGTTCGGATTGCACTCGATCCAGACCCAGTGCTGCGGGTCGGCACCGTCGCCAGTGAGGGCGAAATCGAAGCAGCCGAAGACCAAGTCGAAGCCGGTCAAGTAGCTGTGCAGCGCAGCCTCTATCGATGCCGGCACGGCGATGGGAGAGTGTATGAGCTCGTCCCAATCGCCTCGGCGCCAGTCCAAAGCGCCGTTCGGGGTGGCGATCTGCTGGGCGAACAGGCGGCGGCCGACCACGGTCACCCGCACGTCGCTGGTCTTGGGCACCTCGGCCTGGAACAGGTGGGCGGTCACCGCGAGGGAATGGTCGAAGGTGTCGGGGTCAACGCGCTGGGTCCAGATCGCCCCGGTGTGCCCGTCCTCGCCTCGAGGAAGGCCGCGGAAGGTCTTGTAGACCAGAGGGCCGTGCTGGGCGGCGAACTTCCGTGCGCTCTCGACGTCATTGGTGACCAGGGTCGGCGGGATCGTGAGCCCCAGGTGCACTGCGGTCTGGAGCTGGGCGGGCTTGAAATCGGCTCGGGTGACTGCGGCGGGATGGTTGACGTACCTCGCACCGTACAGGTTGTTCAGGATGCCGCCGAGCCCGTGCCGAGCCTCGGCGCTGGCGAAGTCGCGCTGCTGCTGGGGGAGTTGGGTAAAACGGGCGGAGTACGGGGTGGGGCGGCGATAGTACACCGCCGCCACCTCCCCCAGCTCCACCTCGCGGCTGGCCGTACGCAGCCGACCGCTCCACGCCGGTGCCCTGGCGTCGAGACGGGCGCTGAACAGCAGGTCGGGCCCGATGTCGGCTGGGTCGACGCGGGCGACGGGCACCTTGCGCTCGTTCAGCGCGGTGATGACCATGTCGGCGGTGACGTCCTCCAAGGAGGTGACGACCAGAACGAGGGATGCCATCGCGGTTAGTCCGGCTCGTAGTCGGTGGTGTTGTCGTCCTTCGTCTGCGGCTGGGGGTCCTTCCCGTCACCACCGCCCGACATGGAGGCCGTATTCGTGGACTTGTTGGTGCCGTGCTTACCCATCTCGACCGGCTGGCCCGCGGGGTCGAAATAGCGGGCCGTCTGCGTGGACGGGTCCAGCGTCACCCTCGCGTACGACGGCGGCCCGACAGCAAGCCGGTCAGTGACCAGCCGCATTGCCCACGGAGCATCTGATGCAAGAGTCGCCATGCGTTAGCCTCTCCCCTCTCGCAACGAAACGGAAGCCGATCGGCTCCCGCACACAGAATCGGCTGCCCTCGCTTCCTTTGACCAGTACCGTAGGTGCCGCGAACCGTGGCGGAAACGCCACGCTCCACAACAAGACGGCGTGGAGGGCGAGGTGTCAATGGTTAGCAGATCCGGAAACCCGCACATAGCGGTGTGGATTGCGGCCACTGACTGTCACACGGGGAGACCGCCCGCCGTATTAGCGCCGCCGCCATAGCCCAAGGTCACCGACAGATCGCCCCAGACGCCACTCGCGTGTGCCGTGACCGCAGGATGGAGATCGTCACCCGCATGTCGCACCAGATGATCTACCTCGGTCGACTGGATGACGCCCTGGGTCTGCTCGGTGTCGCCGAGTCGAAGGCGAAGGTGCCTGCGGTCACAGCGCTGGTCTCTTCGCAGACCGGCCGGGTGTACGCGGCCCTCGGTGATCAGCGCCAGGCCGATGAGCATCTTGGCCAGGCGGACGAGCAACTGGCTGACGGCCTGGGGGAGGTCCCGGAGTGGGTGGCATACTTCGACGCCGGTGAGCACGCTGGCGCCCGCGCAGTTTCCGCCCGCGACCTGCTTGGGCTCGGCCGCCCCGGCGGGCTGGCGAGCCGCTACTTCCGGGCGGCGCTGAAGTTGAGGGCACCCGGCTTCGACCGAGTCCGCGTCATGGACCAGGTCGGGCTCGCAGCCGCGCTGTTCGATGGGGGCGAGCCCGAGCAGGGCATCGAAGCGGCCCTGTGGGCGCTCGTCAACGCGGCCCGCGTCGACTCCACGCGCGTGGCCTCCCAGCTGAACACGCTGTTGGATGCCGCCCGCCCGTACCCCACCGCCGCGGTGAACAAGGTGCGAGCCCGGGTCAAGAATCTCGTCGCCGCGAGGCCGAGAACAATCACGGCCTGAGATCCGTATACAGAATGGGCAAGCACAGCCGACCCGGACCACCGAACCAGCCGTCCCGGGCCGTCCCGCGTGTCGATCCGGCCGACCCGCTCGCGCCGTACAACAAGCGGCGCCATCCGCCCCTGGACATCTACCGCCGCCACCGGCCGCTGCACGGCGGCGCCAGCCACCTTCACCCCAACGAGCCGAGGGCACTGGAGGAGTGGGACGGCTTCACCTACGTCCCCGCGGGTACGACGGCCGACCTCGCGGGGGCACAGAAGTGGGTCAACGAGTACGACCCGGACACCGAATCCGCAGTGAGACCGTCCTTCCGGGACAACGAGTGAGCCCGGAGAACGCGAAAGCGCCCGCTCTCCCGAAGGGAGACTGTTGGCAGCGCGAGTGGCATGCGCGCCATCCAGGCATCGAGCCGGGTCAGGTGTCCCGCGGTAACGGGATCGCCGCAGACCAAGCCCCTTGACCGCCTGGCGATGGTGCCTTCGACGCCAACTCTCAGCACGCATCTCTGTTGCCACTCTTCGGTCTCCTGGGCGCCAGCGACTCGTAACTCAACTACTACAGGACCGGCTTCCCCGCCACATTGCGGTCTTCCACAGTGCCGAGATCATCCTTCCGGATGGGATGAGGTCAGCGTAGTGCGACGTCTTTCTCGCGGACCGAAGCATGCACCCGCTGTTGCATGCAGGTGCCAATTGGCTCATCCTTGCCGAATGCTTCTACACGGTAATCGATGTCAAATCGAACCTAGACAGCAAGAAGTTGGCAAGCCCCTGCGAGAACATCAAGAAGGGCAAGGATCTCTCTCAAGGGCGCGTATGCCATCGACAGTCTGAACCGATCTCACTCTGCCTATAGCAAGGCCTAATCCCTACGTTTTAAGCGACGGTATGATCTTGGCGTTTCCGGGGCTTCGCTCGACACGGTCAGGGACAATTTCGACGCATGAGAGGCTGAGTAGATATCGATGATGAGATGCCCAACATTAGTTATATTCTCGGCAGCGGCTACTTCAACTCGAGGAAAGCCAACCGTAGACCGGCCATCACCCTCGAAACGGCAGGCGCGATCCAGAGTGGGCGGCTCTATGGAGAAATTGACGTCTCTTGAACCTGCTGGCTCATACTAGCTACTGCCGACGGGCTTCGCACCGCGAGTGACTCCTCTGACGAGCGCGCCACGCATGACGCTCAAGCCCATGATCGCACCGATTTCAACGACTCGACAGACGCCTATAGGAGGAACCAAGCTGAGCCACATGCAATATTTTCGTAGCCCAGAATTAGAGTGGAAACCGGATGTACTCACGCAGCTCGCGAGTTGGACTGCTGACGGAATAGCACCGCCGACGGGCTCGCCTTGGTGGCCACGTGTCCCGTGCGGCGTAGCCAGTCTTCAGATGCAGAACGCAGTCAGCGCTCTCGAGCGCTGGCACGATCCTGGCCCTCTCCCCGGTTGTCCTCGCCAACGTGTCGGCGGTGCGGGACGAAGTCGGTGTGGCTGGCGTGGTTGGGGGGTCCGGGTTCATCGCTGATGGACATGCGAAGAGCCCTCGGAGCGCATAGCTCCAAGGGCTCTTCGTTGCGCCATCCAGCGCGTACGTCGGGCTGGCCGGATTCGAACCGGCGACCCCCGCCACCCAAAGGCGGTGCGCTAGCCAAACTGCGCTACAGCCCGTCGGACGACGAGTCTAGCCGCTCGGGCGGCTCGTGAGGTGTCGAGGGTGCTTAGAGATCTTCCCAACCTTGCATGAAGCCCCCCATGATCCGGGCGGAGCTCGTTGACTCCTGGTCGATCACGGTCAGGTACCTCGTGGTTGTGTGGATATCGTTGTGGCCGAGGCGGGCTTGTACGGTGGCGAGATCCTCACCGCCACGCAGGAGGTTTGATGCGTGGCAGTGACGTACGTCGTAGGGCGGGATGTAGTCGACGCCGGCTTCGGCTACCGCATTTACCCAGATCCGGCGCCAGGTGTTCTTGCTGAGGTTCTCTGCGTTTCCCCGGAGGCGCATAGGAGGGGGGGCCTTCCTGCGCTTAGAGCTTCGAACTTTGGCCATGCGTTCCCGTCCATACACGCGACTAGCCTGTTTGCAGCCGACGCAACCACATTTGCCGGTAGCGTAACCAGTAAGCGTTCCGTGTTTGAAGGTTCGCAGGTACTCGACATTGGTGCGGGGGGACCGCACCTTCGCTTCGAAGGTGCCTAGTGCGTCAAGTTCTTCCTGCGTGAGCTCGTCCATGTGTCCCCGTTGGTCACCTGACTCGAACATCCAGTAAGGGAAGAGTAGCTCTCCCCTCTTGATCCCATGTTTGTCGACATGGTCCTTGAGCGCCCTGGCAACGGAAACGTCGATAGTGAAAACTCGGACCGTTCCGTTCTTGGTGTAATTCTTTGTTAGGAAGCGTTCTCCGTCTGGATGAAATTCTGAAGTAACTTCTACTGTGCTCTTGGTCACCTCAAGGCGGCCGGTCTCGTAGTTCAGATCGCCTTCTACGAAGCTGATGGCCTCACAGAATCGGACTCCCGAGTTGAAAATGAGTAGGGAAAACCGCTTGGCCTCAAGGCTGGGAAGATTCTGGCGAACCCTATTGTAGGTGGGCGGATCGTAGACCTTGATGATCTTCCCTTTGCCCTTGCTCCTCCCGCCCCCCGTGAGCCGGATGCCGGCCACCGGGTTGTCGCCCGTGATGTACCGCTGGCGCTTGGCTAGCCCGAACATCGAAGAGAGCATCGTCTTGGTGTGAGCGATGGACGAGTGCCCTGCCCCTTCCTCCGCAAGGATCACCGTCAGTAGTTGGGTGAGCACTTCGTTGTCCACCTCGATCAGACGATGGTCGCCGATGTAGGGGTCTACGTGGCAGCGGAACAGTCCCGCGTAGTTCATCTTGGAGTTGGGCTCGATGCCGTGCTCGTCGAGGAACTTCCAGAAAAATTGCCTGATGGTGATCTTGGCCTTCTCGGCGGGGCTGGTGACAGTCAGACGGCTGGCGGCGTGCGTCTCGGCCGCGAGAGCTACCTCAAGGGCCCTGTCCTGATCATCGAACGTTCCGGCCGACTTGTACTTGCCGTTCACGGCCTTGTACATGCCGGTGTAGCGGATGGCGCCGTTCTTCTGGCGGCGCTCCATCTTGTACGCCAAGGGGGGACCTCCTGTGGTGCGCGCGTTAGAAAATGGGTTAGATGGCGGCACCTCCACGAGCCTCCATCAGACTGCACCAACCAACACGATCATGCCTTTGACCTGCGGTTTTAAGAGTCAATGTAGTGCATGCTTCGAGTGCTGAGCCAATTTTGGGTGCAGGAGATCATCGGTTCAAATCCGGTCACCCCGACGCGCCGATTTCCGGCTCCGCCGACGCGGGGGAGCCGGCGGCGGAGTTTCATGGTTTCAGCGGGTTCGTGTCCGGTCCTCGGCGCTCGTTGTCCGCAGATCGTTCACCGGCGTCCGGCACAGTCGGCGTCCGGCACTCACTGTCCGGTGCCGGGGGCGAAGGGCGCGGGAGTTGTCAGCGGTCGGGGCAGTCAGCGGTCGGCGCGGAAGAGGGCCCAGACGGCCTTGCCGCCCTCGTCCAGCGCGTCCCAGCCCCAGCACTTGCTGTAGGTCTCGACGATGTAGAGGCCGCGCCCGTGCTCGGAGATGAAGTCAGGCTCCTTGGGCGTGGGGACCTCGTCGCTGGGGTCCGACACCGCGAGCAGCACGTGGGGCGAAAGGCGCAGGAGCATCAGCGTGATCGGGTGCTCGTCGAAGTGCCGCGCGGAGTAGCTCGCGTAGCGCACGGCGTTGGTGACCAGTTCGGAGACCACGAGTGCCGCGTCGTCGCCGAGTTCCGGAAGTCCCCATCCCCTGAGGGTGGTCCGGGTCACGTCTCGGGCCGTTTTCACGGAATCGGCCTGGGGGCGTAACGGGCAGGTGGTGGCGTCCTCGCGATCACCCGACCGCAACAGCCTTTGAAATCCCACTTCACGGGTTACGTCCAGGCAGTGGGCCGCGGATACGGGCTCCAGCATCCTGCTGATACCTCCCGCTGTCATTGTCAGTCTCCGCAGCCAGTCGTCTCTTTACGAGTTAGTGCACCTTTAGCCCAATATGCACTAGGCCATCATGGGTCAGTATTGCGGCTTGGTGCAAGACCCAAATGCACGTGCAGTTGCTCCGTGCAGACGCATGAACTCGTACGGGTGGGACCTCTGAGACCTTCCGATGCGACCGGTGAAAGCGACGCGGGGGCGAGACCTTGTCATGGGGGCCGGAAGTGGTGACACTGTGTTGGCTGGCCTGAGTAGAGAAGGAGGCCGAATGACGCTGTTCCAGCCTGGATCCGGTCCGACGGCCCTCCGCATCCTCCTGGGCTCCCAGCTGCGTCGCCTCCGCGAGCAAAAGAACATTTCTCGCGAGGAGGCCGGTCATCTGATCCGCGGCTCCGAATCCAAGATCAGTAGGATGGAGCTGGGCCGGGTCGGATTCAAGGAACGCGATGTGGCGGACCTGCTCACCTTTTACGGAGTCGCGGACGGAGAGGCGCGGTCGGCCGTCATGGAGCTCCTGGAGAGAGCGAACGAACCAGGCTGGTGGCACCGTTTCAACGACCTCCTGCCCTCCTGGTTCCAGGCGTACGTCGGTCTCGAAGAGGCCACATCGCGCATCCGCACCTACGAGGTGCAGTTCATCCCCGGCCTGCTGCAGACCAAGGAGTACGCCCGCGCCGTCATCACCGCGGGTGCGGCCGGAGTCGGCCCCGCCGAGATCGCGCGCCGCGTCGACCTGCGGGTGGAGCGCCAGCGCATCCTCGACCGCGCCGACGGGCCGGTCTTCTGGGCCGTGATCGACGAGGCCGCGCTGCGCAGGCCGATAGGCGGCGCCGACGTGATGCGCGGCCAGTTGCAGCACCTCCTTGAGCTCATGCGCCTGCCCAACATCACGATTCAGGTGATGCCGTTCAGTTTCGGCGGGCACAGTGCCGAGGGTGGCGCGTTCAGCATTCTGCGTTTCGAGGACAGCGAGCTTCCCGACGTGGTATACGTCGAGCAATTGGCTAGCGCTCTCTACCTGGACAAACGCGAGGAAGTGGACCGTTACAGCGAGGTGATGGAGCGGCTGTGCGCCGTGAGCACCACTCCTGACGGGACGGTCGACATCCTTCAGAAGATCATTTCTGATAGATTCTGACGCCTGTCGATGACGCCGAAGGTGCCCGCCTGCCCTAGACTGGCATGCGGCGCTGGACACCCGCCACAGTTGAGCACGCCCAGATAGTTGTGCCCGTTGGCCTGTGCACTGAGCCGCCCATGTGGGCGCGGCGCGCGATCATGTCGCGGTAGCCGTACGGCATGACGCGCCCGCGATCACCAGAAGCTTGATCAAGGAGACCACCCCGTGAAGACCGCTGTCGAGGAGCTCAGCCCGACCCGGGTCAAGCTCACCGTCGAGGTGCCGTTCGAGGAGCTCGAGACGAGCATGCAGGCGGCGTACAAGAAGGTCGCGCAGCAGGTGCGCGTGCCCGGCTTCCGCCCCGGCAAGGTTCCCGCCCGCATCATCGAGCAGCGCTTCGGCCGCGCGGTGGTTCTGGAGGAGACCCTCAACGACGCCCTGCCGAAGCTGTACGGCCAGGCCGTGGACGAGAGCGACGTCTTCCCTGTGAGCCAGCCCGAGATCGAGGTCACCAAGATCGACGATGGCAAGGAGGTGGAGTTCACCGCCGAGGTGGACGTCCGCCCGGCCTTCGACATCCCGGCCTACGAAGGCCTTGAGGTGACCGTTCCCTCGGCCGAGGTCTCCGATGAGGACATCGACGCCCAGATCGACGCGCTGCGCCAGCGGTTCGCCACGCTGACCGGGGTCGAGCGCCCCGCCGGCAACGGCGACTACGTCGTGATGGACCTCTCCGCCACGATCGACGGCAAGAACATCGAGGAGCAGCAGGCCTCGGACGTCTCCTACGAGGTGGGCGCCGGCTCGGTGCTGGAAGGCCTCGACGACGCCCTGGTGGGCATGGGCGCCGGCGACGAGAAGACCTTCACCACGACCCTCGTGGGCGGTGAGAACGCCGGCGAGGAAGCCGACGTCACCATCAACGTCAAGAGCGTCAAGGAGAAGGTCCTTCCTGAGCTCGACGACGAGTTCGCCGGCCTCGCCAGCGAGTTCGACACCCTGCAGGAGCTGCGCGACAGCATCCGCGAGCAGGCGCGCCGCAACAAGCTCGTCGACCAGGTCGTGCAGGCTCGTGAGAACGCCCTGGCGACCCTGCTCGACCAGCTCGACATCCCGCTGCCCGAGAGCGCGCTGAAGGCCGAGCTGGACGCCCGCAAGCACAACCTTGAGCACCAGATCGGCGAGAGCGGCCTCAGCCGCGAGGCGTTCTTCCGGCTCTACCAGACCACCGAGGAAGAGCGGTTCGCCGAGTTCGACGAGAACTCCCGCAAGGCGATCAAGACCGGCTTCCTGCTCGACAAGATCGTCAAGCAGGAGGAACTCGGGGTCAACGAGCAGGAGCTGACCAACTTCGTGGTGCGCCGCGCCATGCAGATGGGCGTCGCCCCGAACACCCTCGCCCAGCACCTCGCCGACAACGACCAGCTCACGCTGGCGATGGTCGAGATCGTCCGTGACAAGGCCAAGACCGTCATCGGCGATGCCGCCAAGGTGAGCGACGAGGCGGGCAACGAGGTCGACCTCAAGGCCATCTACACCGAGCTCAACGAGGCCGACGAGGCCGCTGCCGCCGAGGCCGCCGAGGCCGAGTGACCCTCCGGCCCGCGTGACGTCAACGCCTGGTTGAGGCTTTGACGAGTCCTTCTTGACGGCTCGGTCCTCCGATCGGGCCGTCCTGGAAGGCGATGCCGACCCGGCTTCCACGACGCCCCCGCCGCGCTCTCGCGGCGGGGGCGTCGTCGTCTCTCACTCCACGCCGAAGATAGATGCATGCACGCTTAGGCGAAGTTTGGGGTGATTATTGCCGATTGCCGGGCAACTCCCGACTGTGGGCGCAGGCAACCGGGGGAGCGGATGATCGAGGATTACCTCATCGTCGCCGTGGTCATCGCCGTGATCATGCTGGTCGGGCGCGGGCTGGCACGGCACTTCGGCATCCCGCAGGCGATCCCGCTCGTCCTGCTCGGAGTGGGCGCGAGCCTGCTGCCGGGGATGTCCAAGGCCGCTGTGGCGCCCGACGTCATCCTCAACATCTACTTGCCGCTGCTGGTCTACCGTGCCGCGTTCCTGACCGCGCCTCGCGAGACCAAGGAGGACGCGGTCCCGATCTCGGTGATGGCCTTCGGCCTCACCTGCGTGACCGCCCTCGCCGTCATGGTGGCGGTGCATCTGGCCGTGCCGCAGGTGGGCTGGCCTGTCGCCCTCGCGCTCGGCGCGGCGGTGTCGCCCACGGACCCGGTCGCCGCGACCTCGATCATGAAGCGCGTCGGAGCACCGCGCCGCCTGGTGACGATCCTTGAGGGGGAGAGTCTCGTCAACGACGCGGTGGCCCTGACCTTGTTCGGCCTCGCCCTCACGGCGCTCGCCGAGCCGGTCACGCTGGCCGGCGGGGCCTTGATGATGATCCGCGTGGTCGCGGGCGCCGTGCTGTACGGCCTGGTCGTCGGATGGCTCGTGGCCCGGCTCCGCCTCTGGATCAAGGACGGTGGCGCGCAGATCGTGGTCTCCCTGATCACGCCGTTCCTCGCCTACCTCCCTGCGGAACATTTCGGACTCTCCGGGGTGCTCGCCACCATCACCACGGGCTTCTACCTCGGCATGCGCGCCCAGGGCCTGCTCCAGCCCGCCTCCAGGCTCACCGGCAACGCCTTCTGGGACGTCCTGGTCTTCCTGCTGGAGTCCAGCCTGTTCGTCCTGCTCGGGCTGGAGATCCGCCAGGTGATCGCCGGGGTGTCGGACTACTCGGCGGCCTCGCTGGCGGGGACGGCCCTGATCGTCCTCGCCGTCATCGTGCTGCTCCGCGTGATGTGGACCATGGTGGTGTTCCCGCTGGCCAAGTGGCTGCCGGGCAGGCACCTGTCCTTCGACCGCGTCGCCAGGGCCGAACGCCTCGTCATGGGCTGGGCGGGAATGCGCGGCGCGATCACGCTCGCGGTCGCGCTGTCGATCCCCCTGACCGTGCCGAACCGGCCGTTGATGATCTTCCTGGCCGCGGTGGTGGTCCTCGTCACCCTTCTCGGTCAGGCCACCACGCTGGCTCCGCTGCTGCGCCGCCTCGGCCTGGGCGAGTCGAAGAAGTCCGTCATCGAGGAGGCCACGGCCCGCGAGGCCACGATGGAGGCCGCCCTGGCGCGCCTCGACCGGCTCAGCTCGGACGGCCGGGTGGACGACCACATGGCCGACGTCTTCCGCCAGCTGTTCGAACTGCGGCTCGACCGCGTACGGGCGATCCTCGACGACGACGGGGACGACGACGGGGAGCCGGGCCAGTCGGAGACCCGGTGGCTGCGCAAACAACTCGCCCACGCCCAGCGTGAGAAACTGGACGAGCTTTACTCGAAGGGCACCATCAGCGCCGGGACGCAGCGCCATCTCATCCACGAGCTTGACCTAGAGGATCGCGGCCGCGCGTCGGGGCCCCACTGAGCCCCTAGGCACCTGCGCCGTCAGCGAACAGTGTGAAGACGAGGTCTGACCGGTCGGTGCCGCGCGTTAAGGTCACAAGCAAAGCCCATCGATTACGACGCATCGGAAGGTGACGCTGTGACCAGCCCGCCGACCTCTTTCCAGCCCACCAGCTTCGGGCCGGAGTCGCGTGGCCGTGAGAACGGCTCGTTCCGGCTAGAGGACCAGCTATACAACCGTCTGCTGCGTGAGCGCATCGTGGTGCTCGGCACCCAGGTGGACGACGAGGTCGCCAACCGCATCTGCGCCGAGCTGCTGCTCCTGGCCGCCGACGACTCCGACCGTGACATCTGGCTCTACATCAACTCTCCTGGCGGTTCGGTGACTGCCGGCATGGCGATTTACGACATGATGGAGTATGTGCCGAACGATGTGTGCACGGTCGCCATGGGTCTCGCCGCCTCGATGGGGCAGTTCCTGCTGTGCGCGGGGGCCACTGGCAAGCGTTACGCGCTGCCGCACGCTCGCATCATGATGCACCAGCCTTCCGGCGGCATCGGCGGCACGGCCGCGGACATCGCGATCCAGGCCGAGCAGATGCTCTACGTCAAGAAGACCTTGGCGGAGCGCATCGCCTACCACACGGGCCAGCCGCTCGACCAGATCGAGAGAGACTCCGATCGGGACCGCTGGTTCACGGCCGAGGAGGCCAAGGACTACGGCTTCATCGACAATGTCGTGCGCAGCGCGCGGCAGGTGCCCTCTGAGGGCGCCGTCTCCTGAAGGGGCAATTCGTGAGTGATCTGATCCGGCCGGGAGACATCAACGGCCGCTACATCATCCCTTCGTTCGTCGAACGCACCACGTACGGCGTCAAGGAGATGAACCCTTACAACAAGCTCTTCGAGGACCGCATCATCTTCCTCGGGGTGCAGATCGACGACGCGTCGGCGAACGATGTGATGGCCCAGTTGCTGACCCTGGAGTCACTCGATCCCGACCGTGACATCAGCATCTACATCAACTCGCCGGGCGGCTCGTTCACCGCCATGACGGCGATCTACGACACGATGCAGTTCGTCCGCCCGGAGATCCAGACGGTCTGCCTCGGCCAGGCGGCTTCCGCCGCGGCCGTGCTGCTGGCCGGCGGCACTCCGGGCAAGCGCTTCGCGCTGCCGAACGCCCGTGTCCTGATCCACCAGCCGTCCACCGAGGGCGGCGGCCAGGGAAGCGACATCGAGATCCAGGCGCGCGAGATCCTGCGGATGCGCTCGCTGCTGGAGGAGATCGTCGCCCGTCATTCGGGCAAGTCGCAGGAGGAGGTCCGTCGCGACATCGAGCGCGACAAGATCCTCAATGCCGACGAGGCCAAGGACTATGGCCTGATCGACGACATCATCCCCTCACGGAAGAAACGCGCCCAAGCCGTGGCTTCCTGAGGACGCGGATCGCACCGGAACGGTGCCCAATTGGGCACGTTCCGGTGCGACTCACCGCTAGGGGGCGCACTGAGGGCCCAGAAGACGGTAACGTCGAAACCTGAGCGGGATGACTTTTCGGACCGAGTCCGCAAGATTCGGATCGCGGAGCAGGCGGTCCCACGCAAAGGAGTATCTGGGGTGGCACGCATCGGCGACGGCGGAGACCTGCTGAAGTGCTCGTTCTGCGGGAAGAGCCAGAAGCAAGTCAAGAAGCTCATCGCCGGACCAGGCGTCTACATCTGCGATGAGTGCATCGATCTCTGCAACGAGATCATCGAGGAGGAACTCTCCGAGTCCTCCGAGCTCAAGTGGGACAGTCTGCCCAAGCCAAGAGAGATCTACGAGTTCCTCGACGCCTACGTCATCGGTCAGGACAAGGCGAAGCGGGCTCTCTCGGTGGCGGTGTACAACCACTACAAGCGGGTGCAGTCCGGCGAGCGCGGCCGAGACGACGGCCTTGAGCTGGGAAAGTCCAACATTCTGTTGCTCGGCCCGACCGGTTCGGGTAAGACCCTGCTCGCGCAGACTCTCGCGAAGATGCTGAACGTGCCGTTCGCCATCGCGGACGCCACGGCGCTCACGGAGGCGGGCTACGTCGGCGAGGACGTCGAGAACATCCTGCTCAAGCTGATCCAGGCGGCCGACTACGACGTCAAGAAGGCCGAGACGGGCATCATCTACATCGACGAGGTCGACAAGATAGCCCGCAAGAGCGAGAACCCCTCGATCACCCGCGACGTGTCGGGCGAGGGCGTGCAGCAGGCTCTGCTGAAGATCCTCGAAGGCACGACCGCCTCGGTCCCGCCGCAGGGCGGTCGCAAGCACCCGCACCAGGAGTTCATCCAGATCGACACCACCAACGTGCTGTTCATCTGTGGTGGCGCCTTCGCCGGTCTAGAGAAGATCATCGAGTCGCGCATCGGCAAGAAGGGCATCGGATTCAACGCGATCATCCACTCCAAGGATGAGATCGACGCGTCCGACATCTTCGCCGACGTCATGCCGGAGGACCTGCTGAAGTTCGGCATGATCCCCGAGTTCGTCGGCCGGCTCCCGATCATCACCAGCGTTCACAACCTCGACCGCGAGGCGCTCATCCAGATCCTCACCGAGCCGAGGAACGCCCTGGTCAAGCAGTATCGCCGGCTGTTCGAGCTCGACAACGTCGAGCTGGAGTTCACCGACGACGCCCTTGAGGCCATCGCCGACCAGGCGATCCTGCGGGGCACCGGTGCCCGCGGACTTCGCGCCATCATGGAGGAGGTCCTCCTCTCGGTGATGTACGAAGTGCCCTCCCGTCAGGATGTGGCACGCGTGGTCATCACCAGGGAGTCGGTCCTTGAGCACGTCAACCCCACCCTGGTCCCTCGCGATCAGCTGAACGCCAAGCAGCAGCGAACTCCTCGGGAGAAGTCCGCCTGATCGGGCGCTCTCTCCGACGACACTGACGCCATATGATCGCGGGCGGCCGACCGGCCGCCCGCGATCATGGCTTTCCGGGGGGATTCAGCCGGGATATAGGGCGTTTTCGTGCCCAGGCCCCTATCACGGAGCCCTGCGGATACGCCGTCCCAGATCGCTCAGCGTAGTGAGGCCGTACTTATAGTCATGCTCAATATGGCTTTTGGGCACCTCGGGTCCGTATATCAGGTAAGGGACGGCCCGTGGTTAGGACACGGGCAAGGTGCGGGCCTCCCTACAATTGGTGACTGTGACAACGCCTGAGCTGCCAACCCAGTACGCACCCGCTGACGTCGAGACCCAGAGCTACGAGCGCTGGGTGGCGGAGGGCTACTTCACTGCGGATGTAGGCAGCGAGCGCGAGCCGTACAGCATCGTCCTGCCGCCGCCCAACGTCACCGGTGTCCTCCACATCGGCCACGCCCTCGACCATTCGATCCAGGACGCCCTGAGCCGGCGGGCCCGTATGCGCGGTTTCGAGACCCTGTGGCTCCCCGGCATGGACCACGCGGGCATCGCCACGCAGAACGTCGTCGAGCGCGAGCTGGCCAAGGAGGGCCTGTCCCGGCACGACCTCGGCCGCGAGGCGTTCGTCGAGCGGGTCTGGCAGTGGAAGGAGGATTCGGGCGGCCGGATCCTCGGCCAGATGGCGAAGCTCGGCGACAGCGTCGACTGGTCGCGCGAGCGGTTCACCATGGACGAGGGCCTCTCCCGGGCCGTCCAGACGATCTTCAAGCGGCTCTTCGACGACGGTCTGATCTACCGCGCCGAGCGCATCATCAACTGGTGCCCCCGCTGTCTCACCGCGCTCTCCGACATCGAGGTCGACCACACAGACGACGAAGGCGAGCTGGTCTCGATCCGCTACGGCGAGGGCGAGTCGTCCATCGTCGTCGCCACCACCCGGGCCGAGACGATGCTCGGAGACACGGCCGTCGCCGTGCACCCCTCCGACGAACGCTACGCCCACCTCGTCGGCACGTTGGTGGAGGTGCCGCTCACCGGCCGGCTGATCCCGATCGTGGCCGACGAGCACGTCGACCCGGCGTTCGGCACCGGCGCGGTCAAGGTCACCCCCGCGCACGACCCCAACGACTTCGAGATCGGCCGGCGCCACGGGCTGCCGTCCCTCCCGATCATGGACGAGCGGGGCGTCATCACCGCCCACGGTCCCTTCCAGGGGCTCGACCGCTTCGAGGCGAGGCCCGCCGTGGTCGCGGCGCTTCGCGCCGAGGGTCGCGTGGTCGCCGAGCGGCGTCCCTACCTGCACGCCGTCGGCCACTGTTCCCGCTGCAAGACCGTGGTCGAGCCGAGGCTGTCGCTGCAGTGGTTCGTGAACGTCCAGCCGCTGGCGAAGGCCGCGGGAGACGCCGTGCGCGACGGCCGCACCCGCATCCACCCGCCGGAGCTGGCCAAGCGCTACTTCGACTGGGTCGACGACATGCACGACTGGTGCATCTCCCGCCAGCTGTGGTGGGGCCACCGCATCCCGGTCTGGTACGGCCCCGAGGGCGAGGTGCTGTGCGTCGGTCCCGACGAGGAGCCTCCCGCCGGGTACGCGCAGGATCCCGACGTGCTCGACACCTGGTTCTCCTCGGGCCTGTGGCCGTTCTCCACCCTCGGCTGGCCCGAGCGCACGCGCGAGCTGGAGCGCTTCTACCCCACGACGGTCCTGGTGACGGGGTACGACATCCTGTTCTTCTGGGTCGCGCGCATGATGATGTTCGGCCTGTACGCCATGGACGGCACGCCGCCGTTCCAGACTGTGGCGCTCCACGGCATGGTCCGCGACCAGTTCGGCAAGAAGATGTCGAAGTCCTTCGGGAACGTCGTCGACCCGCTCGACTGGATCTCCCGGTACGGCGCCGACGCGACCCGCTTCACCCTCCTCCGGGGGGCCGGCCCGGGGTCCGACGTGGCGATCAGCGAAGACTGGGCCGCGGGCTCCCGCAACTTCTGCAACAAGATCTGGAACGCCACCCGCTTCGCGCTGATGAACGGAGCTACCGTCTCGGGCGCGCTGCCCGATCCCGGTGACCTGACCGTCGCCGACCGGTGGATCCTGTCCCGCCTTCAGGCGGTCGTCGGCGCGGTGGACATCGGGTACGAGGACTTCGAGTTCGCCAAGATCTCCGATCAGCTCTACCACTTCGCGTGGGACGAGGTCTGCGACTGGTACGTCGAGCTCGCCAAGATCCAGATCGCGTCGGGCGGCGAGATGGCCGACCGCACCCGTCTGGTGCTGGGGCACGTGTTCGACGCCCTGCTCCGGTTGCTGCACCCCCTTGTGCCGTTCGTCAGCGAGGAGCTCTGGCGGGCGCTGACCGGGGGGCCCTCCGTCACGGTGGCCGCCTGGCCGGTCCCCGACGCCCGGTACGCCGACCCGGCGGCAGAGGGGGAGATTCTTTCTCTGCAGGAGCTCATCACCGAGGTCCGCCGCTTCAGGTCCGACCAGGGGCTGAAGCCCGGCCAGCGGGTCGCGGCCAGGCTCTCGCTCGACAGCACGGCGCTTGGCGCCCACGAGACCGCCATACGCGCCCTGCTGCGGCTGGACGACCCCTCAGAGTCGTTCGCGGCCACGGCACGGCTCGCTGTGGGCTCCGCCGTCGTCGAGATCGACACCGCGGGGGCCATCGACGTGGCCGCCGAACGGCGGCGCATGGACAAGGATCTCGCCGCGGCGCGCAAGGAGGCGGCCCAGTCGGCCGCCAAGCTGGCCAACGAGCAGTTCATGTCCAAGGCGCCGGAGGACGTCGTCGTCAAGGTCCGCGCCAGGGCGGCTCAGGCCGACGCCGACATCGCCCGGCTTGAGGCACAGCTGGCGGCGTTGCCGGCGAGCTGAGAGGACCTTTCAGGAGCCCGCGACCCCAAGGTCGCGGGCTCTTGTGCTTCGGTCCGTCAGGACCCGAACTGGAGGTTTGGACGTTCGCGCCCCGGGCATAACGACGGACTGACCTAAGTTGTTCATGACACGGTCGCGCCGATGCTAGAGTTCTACTCGCAGGGCGACGCCGCACTCCACTCGATCTGAGCGGAGACTCTGGGAATCATTCGGCTTCCGGAGGTGTTAGGCTCTCCTGCACTCCCGAAGACCTACCTTGGTTTGAAGTGCCACGCCGAAGTTTGACGAGGCCCTCCCGATCGGGTAAGTTGGTAGGGTTGCCCTGGAGACAGGGTGGTCTGAATCCTAGCGGGTTCGGGTGGCTGGAAGTCAAGTGCCTGGAAAGGCGCGGTTTGCTCCCGGTTAAACGGCCTTGTAGGATGAAGACATACGAGATGGAAGCCCCGGAGTTCGGACC